>JBMUAP010000283.1:0-4783 GCA_049454155.1 Blastocatellia bacterium | reverse complement strand
CCCCCGCTACGCGCTCAACTTCGACTGTCTGCCGGAGCTGGTCCAGGAGGCGGCCCGTGAGGTGAGGCTGGGTCCAGTCGTCCGCAACCCCTTCCAGAGCATCGTCGTTCGCAGCCTCGAGGTCCTCTTTGCCGTCGAGGAGTCGATCCGGCTGATCGAGGGGTACCAAGTCCCCGCGGGGGCGGCCATTCCGTACGCGGTCTCGGCGGGGACTGGGCACGCGGCGACGGAGGCTCCACGCGGCATCTGTTACCACCGCTATCAGGTCGACGCGGCCGGCCTGATCGAGGCGGCCCGCATCGTCCCACCCACCTCCCAGAATCAGAAGACGATCGAAGGAGACCTCTGGGGCTTTGTCCCCCGCTTTCTGCACCTCCCCGATGACCAGTTGCAATGGCAATGTGAGCAGGCGGTGCGGAATTATGACCCCTGCATCTCCTGTGCGACCCACTTCCTGCGCTTGACCGTTGAACGGACCTGAGGAGGCACGGTGCGGCGACTGGTTTTGGGGATCGGCAATCTGGATCGGGGAGATGACGCGGCGGGAGTCCTGATCGCCCGCCGGTTGCGGGCGCTCCTTCCGCCAGAGATCGAAGTCCGCGAGGCGTCAGGAGAGGGAGCCGGACTTCTCGACGCTTGGCAAGGAGTGGAGGAGGTCTGGCTGATCGACGCCGTCCGACCCTCCGGCTCGCCGGGGCGGATCTATCGCCTGGATGTGACGACCACGCCGCTGCCCTCCGACTTCTTCCACTACTCGACCCATGCCTTCGGGGTCGCCGAGGCGGTCGAGTTGGCGCGCGTACTCGGTGACCTCCCCAGGGCCCTCTTCGTCTATGGCATCGAGGCCCAGTCGGTTCGCCCCGGGGCCCCACTCAGCCCCGCCGTCGAGGCTGCCCTGGAGGTCGTCGTCGCGGAGCTGCTCGCCGCCGCCACCATTCCCCATCTGCGGAATTCCCCGATTCCCCGTGCGTGAATTTCCACTCCCTCTCCTCCCGGAGCCATCGAAAGACCCGCTGCTTCAAAGAGGTGGTGGGTGACTCCCGAACTCTCTTCCTGGCATCGAAATTGCAGACTTGATGAGGGGGGCATTGTGCCTGTCCAGGTTGTCATGAAGAGCGAGTGTCGCTTTGGAGATTTTGCAGAGGGAGCTGACGATGATACGAGAGGAGCAGATCAGGGATCTCGGACGGGATCGGCCCTTCGGTGCGCCACGTCGCCTGCGAATCGTTCTTGAGGGGGCGGTCCAGGGGGTGGGCTTTCGTCCGTACGTCTATCGCTTGGCCCAGGAGCTGGCCCTCAGCGGATCGATCCGGAATTCCGAGCAGGGGGTCGAGATCGAGATCGAAGGGCCGGAACGGTTACTCCTTCAGTTTCAGCGGCGGCTTCGCATGGAGTTGCCCCCGCACGCCTTTCTCGAGAGCCAAGAGGTCGCGTTTCTCGATCCGCGGGGGGAGGGATGCTTCGAGATTCTCCCCAGTCGAGAGGGATGCCAGCGGCTTGAATCGAGTGGTCGGGGAGGCTCCCGCGCGTTGGTCTTGCCGGACTTGGGCATCTGCCACGGGTGTCTCGGCGAGATCTTCGACCCCACCAATCGGCGCTACCGCTATCCGTTCACCAACTGCACGCAGTGTGGACCCCGCTTCAGCATTCTCGAGTCGCTGCCCTACGATCGCCCCCGGACGACGATGCGCCACTTCCCAATGTGTGCCGCGTGCCAGGCAGAGTATGACGATCCGGAGAACCGCCGGTTTCACGCCCAGCCCAACGCCTGCCCGGTCTGTGGGCCTCGATTGCGGCTGCTGGAGCCTGACAGCAGCTCACGGGGCGAAGGGGAGGCGGCCCTGACCGGAGCGGAAGAGGCCCTGCGAGCGGGGCGCATCGTCGCGGTCAAGGGGATCGGGGGCTTTCACCTGATGGTCGATGCCCGCGACGAAGAGGCGGTGGCCACCTTACGGGCACGCAAGCAACGCGAGGAGAAGCCGTTGGCGTTGCTCTATCCGAGCCTCGAAGCGGTAGGCCAAGACTGTCAGGTCACCCCATTGGAGGCAGAGCTGCTGCTCAGTCCGGCGGCGCCAATCGTCCTCCTGACCCGGCGGGCCCTGCCCGGTGGGACGTGGCGATTGGCCGAAGGCGTGGCGCCGGGCCATCCGCTCCTCGGGGTCATGCTGCCCTCGACACCTCTCCAATGCCTCTTGATGAAGGATCTCGCCTTCCCGCTGGTCGCGACGAGCGGGAATCTCTCCAGCGAGCCGATCTGCATCGACGAGGAGGAGGCGCTGGTCCGCTTGGCCGGCATCGCCGATCTCTTTCTGGTCCACGACCGTCCGATCGCACATCACGTCGATGATTCCGTGGTCTGCGTGGCGGTGGGCCGGGAGATGGTTCTGCGCCGCGCCAGGGGATATGCGCCGCTCCCGATTTCGCTCTCCGGGCTGAAACAGAGACCGGATCCGCGATTGGCGGGAGAGAGCGAGACGGGACCGCAGATCCTCGCGCTCGGCTCCCACCTCAAGAACACGATCGCTTTGGCCACTCCGGAGCAGGTCATCGTCAGCCAGCACATCGGAGACCTTGAGACAGCGGAGGCGTGTCGGGTCTTCGAGGGGGTGATCGACAGCTTCCAGGAAATCTATCAGGTTGCACCGGCCCTCATTGCGCACGACGCGCATCCGGATCATCATGCCTCGGCGTATGCTCGGCGGCAGTCGTTGCCGACGCTGGGAGTGCAGCACCACTATGCGCACGTGCTCGCCTGCATGGCTGAGAATCAGCTCGTTCCGCCCCTCCTCGGGGTCGCCTGGGATGGCGCGGGAGATGGGCGTGACGGGACACTTTGGGGGGGCGAGTGCCTGCGGATTCTCGATGCTCCAGGGAATCGACAGATGGCGCAGGGCTTCGAGCGGGTCGCCCACTGGCGAACCTTCCCCCTGCCGGGAGGTGGGCGGGCACTGCGTGAGCCGCGGCGCGCGGCGATTGGGCTCCTCTACGAGATGGAGGGGGACGCCCTCTGGCGCCAAGAGCAGGCGCTTCTTCCCCTGCAGCAGTTCAATCCAGGGGAGCGGGCGGTCTTCCGTGCGATGCTCGACCAGGGGATCAACTGCCCCCGGACGTCGAGTGTCGGTCGCCTCTTCGACGCGGTCGCCTCTCTGCTCGGGATCCGACAGATGACGACCTTCGAGGGGCAGGCGGCGATGGATTTGGAGTATGCCATCGCTGGGTTGGAGACGGAGGAGAGTTACCCGGTTCAATTGATCTTGCAGGCCGAGATGGAGCCTCAGCTTGAAGGCGACGTGGGAGCCGTGGGCCAAGATCGACCGCGCATTCTGCTGCTCGATTGGGAACCGATGGTTCGCGCGCTTCTGGCGGACCTTGCCCTCGGAGCCCCGCGCGCATTACTGGCCGCCCGGTTCCACAACACCCTCATCGAGTCGCTGGTGACCCTCGTCAGCCTGCTCGGAGAAGATCGTGTCTGTCTGACCGGCGGCTGCTTCCAGAACCGGTACTTGATCGAGCGGGCGGTCCGGCGGATTCGAGAAGAGGGCTATGCGGCCCATTGGCACCGACAACTCCCTCCAAACGACGGGGGGCTTTCGCTTGGCCAGGCGGTTGCCGCGCTGCGCCACGATCCGGGCGCGGCCTCTCCGGGGTGAGAGGTCGTCAGGGAGAGGGGCTCCCCGCCCTTGACTAACCACCCCATTGTCACAAGCACAAGAAGGGACTGAAATGCGATCGATCCAGGAGATTGCCGAGAGGTTGGAGATTCCGCGAGAGTACCTGCTCTCCTATGGGGAGCAACTGGCCAAGGTCAAGCTGGACTTTCTGGAGAGCCCGCCGCGAGGTCCGCAAGGCAAGATGATCCTGGTGACGGCGATCACTCCGACCCAGCACGGGGAGGGGAAGACCCTCACGTCGATCGGCTTGACCCAGGGGCTCAGCCGGATTGGCTGTCGGGCGGTTGCCACACTCCGCGAGCCCTCGCTCGGCCCCGTCTTCGGGCTCAAGGGGGGGGCGACGGGAGGGGGGGCCTCCCAGGTGCTGCCGGCGGAGCGGATCAACCTTCACTGCACCGGGGATTTTCACGCGATCACTTCGGCCCACAACCTGCTGGCAGCGGCGGTCGACTGGCACCTCCATCAGGGGAACGAGTTGCGGCTCGACATCAACCGCCTCTTCTGGCCGCGGACGATGGACATGAACGATCGGGCCCTCCGCCACATCGTCACCGGGCTGGGGGGCAGTGCCAACGGGACCCCGCGGGAGACAGGCTTTGTCATCACCGCTGCCTCGGAGATGATGGCGGTTGTTGGGCTGGCGGGATCGCGCGAGGATCTACGCCATCGCCTTGGCGAGATCGTCATCGGCGCCGACGTCGATGGGCGCCTCGTCCGCGCGCGGGAGCTCGGATTGACGGGGGCACTGATGGTCCTGCTGCAGGATGCCCTCCTTCCCAATCTGGCCCAGACGACCGACGGAACTCCGGCCTTCGTCCACACCGGCCCCTTTGCCAACATTGCCCACGGTACCAGCAGTGTCGTCTCGCAGCGGATGGCCCTCCAGTGTGCCGACTATGTCGTCAACGAAGCGGGCTTTGGGGCCGATCTCGGCGCGGAGAAGTACTTTCACCTGGTCATGCCCCAGTCCGGCATCCGGCCAGCGGTGACGGTCCTGGTGGTGACGGTGCGGGCCCTGGCGTCACACGGCGGGGAGACGGGCGAGGCGGGCCCCGCAGCGGTCGCGCGCGGGCTGCCTAATATGGCGCGTCACCTCGACAACCTTCTCAGCG
>JBMUAP010000282.1:0-4796 GCA_049454155.1 Blastocatellia bacterium | reverse complement strand
CCACGCCCGACGGTCGCCTCCGCCTTACCCTAGACTGCTGCCGGATTGGGTCGGGAAGAAGGGTTTGAGGATCCCGGCAAAGGCGGCCAGATTGCGCGTTTGAATGAGGATCTCTCCTGGACCGCTGAACTCGGCAACGATTCCCTCCCCACTGACCATGCTCCGCAACCAGCCCGAGGACGAGGCTTGGCGCAATTGGTAGGGCATGTGCCCCTCCCAGGCGACGAGGTGGCCGGTATCAACGACATACTGTTCCCCGGGCGCGAGCCGCCGGCGGTGAATGGCCCCGAACGAGGAGACGAGGAGCAGTCCCGTCCCTTGCACCTGCAGCACAAAGAGCCCTTCGCCGCTGAAGAAGGTCCGGGCTCCTCCCCACCGCGTATCGATCTGGAGCGTCGTATCCCCCCCAAGATAGGAGCTCGACTGCACGTAGAAGATCTGCTGGCTCATCTCGATCGCCGCAATGTCGCCGGGCATTGCTGGTGCAAGGGTCACTTCCCCAGGGCCCCGCTGTGCGGTAAAGGTGGAGAGAAAAGCCGACTCGCCACCGACCGCCCGCTTGAGCGCACCCAGCACGCCTCCTTTGAGTTCCGATTGCAGCTCGACCGTGCCCGACATCGAGACCATTGCCCCGGACTCTGCCTGGATCGACTGTCCTGCCTGGAGCTGCAGCACGGCCAGAGCAAAAGCGGATCCGTGCTCGATCGAGTAGGTGTACCCGCGCCCTCGACCATGACCATCTGCATCGATGTGAATGCCGTGCCCTCCAGCGGTGCGGCTCGTTGCCGGCCTTCCACCCTCCACTCCGAGCTGGGCGCCGCAGGCGCCACAGAACTTCGATCCATCCGGCAGTGCTGCAAAACAAGCTGGACAGTTCATCTCACGCTCCTTCCTCTTCTTCTTGTTCTTTTGTATTCCCGACGTTGGCCACCGGGTTTGACCTCATTCGATGGGGAGGGGCTTCACAGGAAGTCTCCGCGAGTCAATCGGGTGTGCTCTCTCCCCTCGACCTCCACTCCTCTCGGGTGATCCGGTAGAGGAGTGGGGCTTCTTCGCCACTGGCAGCTCCTGCTCCCTCCGCCAGACGTGCTCCCAACCGTTCGATGGCGATCCGCGACCGCAGGTTCCTGGCCCCGATCTCAAAGAAGACCGACTGAAAATTCGAGAAGAGTTCGTTGAGGAGCAGCTCCTTGACCTTCCGGTTGAGGCCGGTTCCCCAGAAGCGGGTGGCAAGGAAGGTGTAGCCCACTTTGATGCTCCCCTTGGAAACATCTGCGTCGTAGATTCGTGTCGTTCCTGCCAAGTTCCCGGAGGACTTGTCGATGATCCGGTAGGCCCCTCGGCTCCTGATTCCCTCATCGAAAAAACGGCGAAAGACCTCTTCCTGCCAACGGTCGGACTGTGGGTGCTGCTCCCAGATCTGCGGATCCCGGCCCAGCTTGTAAAGTGCTGCGTAATCGCGCTCCTCCAGCGGTTGGAGGAGCGCCGCTTCGTTCTCCAGTTTGGGGAGTGGAAGGCCGACGATCATCTTTCTTTCGATCTCTGCTACGCGGTGGCGACCCATCTTCCTTTCGGGCTGGGAAGGGAAGAGGCGTAAGTTGGGCAGACCCCTCGCTTCCTCCTCTTCTGTAACCGCCAACCCATCCGGTCCTCGTGTTTTGGGGCCAGTTTTCCTCTGGTTGACATTGCCACCGTGCAAGGTAAGATACTGACTTATAAAAATCCAGCCTTTGAGAAAGATCGAGGCACGATAAGCTTTTTGGAACGTCGTGAAAGGCTGCTCGTGGAAGACGAGTGGAAGACCTGACAATTGCTCTCCGCCAAAGATTCTGACGCCCAGAGCGATGCGGAGATCCAGTGACGAGGGCCCCTTGAATCTGCCCCTTGAAGAGGTCGCCCACGGCAACGCATCGAGCCAAACCCTCGTGCGGATTAGAGAGACTGCCCATCCCGATCGTTCAACTCCATTCGAGTGCGGGCTGAGAGGACAAGTGGCCATCGCGTTGGAGAACGGTCCACCGATTTCCGGAGAAGAGACCCCCTATGTTCCTGCGTCTACTGCTCGCCCCCCGAGATCTGCGCACGAGAAACCTGCGCCTTTGGTGCCTCTGCAGTCTGATCCTGGCACAACTCTTGGTTCCCTGGTCTGCTTGGGGAGGAACCGGGATGGCCGCGGGGCGAGGCGTTCGCTCTGCAGACACGATTACGGGGACGCTGGCGGGTCGGGTGATCGATCAAGCGGGGAATCCCGTTCCGAGAGCCCGAGTCCGCGCCGTCAACCTCGAAACGGGGAATCAGCGTGCAACTCTGACCAATCAGGAGGGGCGGTACCAGATCGCCTTCCTGCCAATGGGACGCTACGTTCTCGAAGCCGGAAAAGATGGCTTTGCGGTGGTGCAGCCGACCCGGGAACCGATCAAGATTCAGCTCAACAAGACGTTCGAGACCGTTCCCGACATCGTTCTTCAACCGGTTGCTACGCTCCCGACATCTCCCCCGACACCGCCCGTTGTTCCTCCCGTTGTCCCACCGGGCGGAGGCACCGGCGGACCCGTCGACGATGCGCCGGGGCGGGTGACCAATCTCCTCGACCCCACTCGCCGCGCCAATGCCGATGAGCGGATGCTCGAACTGCTCCCTCTCGCCAATGTGCGGACCTTTGACGACCTCGCGCTGCTCGCCGCCGGTGTCGCACCTCCCCCGGAAGTCAAGGGAGTCTCCGGGCCCGGGATCGGGGCCGGCATCGGAACGGCTGGCCAGTTTTCGGTCAATGGGCAACGGGCCCGCTCCAACAACTTCACCGTCGATGGGTCGGACAATAACGACGAGGACGTCGGGGTTCGTCGACAAGGCTACGTTGCCCTGGTTCCCCAGAGTATCGAGAGCACCCGCGAGATTCAGATCGTTACCCACCTTTGGGACGCCGAGCAGGGGCGCAACGTCGGCTCGCAGGTCAACGCAGTCTCGCGTGCGGGGACCAACCAAGTCCACGGAACTCTTTACCAGTTCTTCAATCACGATTCGCTCAACGCACGCAACTTCTTCGACTACTCTTCAGATCAAGCGCCAAGCTATCCGTTGACCGCGACGGTCATCGACCGGTTTCAGAACGGAGTCCCGGTCAATCCGCGAACGGTGCCTGTGGTGATTCGTTCCAACAGCTTGGCGGCGCCGATTCCCGTCGTTCAACCCAACCCGGCGGAGGGGAATGACCCCTTTCAACGTCTGCAGGGAGGGGCGGCGATTGGCCTGCCAATCCGCAAGGGGCAGACCTTCTTCTTCGGATCGTTCGAGCGGCAGCAGATCCAGGCGCGTCAAGAGACCCATTTCTCTGTCCCAACCGTCGGCCAGCGCGGATTTCTCAACTTTGGGGCGAGCGGGTTCTCCGTCGTATCGAACGACGATTTTCCTGTGACCTTCACTCCGACTTTCGTCGCCGGGGATTCGGTCTTCTCCCTCTTCCCCTTTCCCAACCATCCCGTCGGACCGTACGGGTCCAATACCTTTACACAAGTCCTGCCGGCCGATGGTGCGGCGACGCTCTTCTCGTTGAAGCTCGATCACGCCTTTCGTCTCTTCGGATCGGACCAGACGCACAACCTGACAGGCCGCTACAATGACACGCATGACCGCCGACAGGTCCCGGCAGTAGGTGGTGCAATCTTTTCCGGGGTCGAGCCGGAGATTCGGACTCACAACCTCTCTCTTTTTCTGACGAGCCAACTCTCCTCTACCCTGGCCAATCAGCTGCGAGCAAGTTACGGACGGACGCGACTGCGTTTCGCGGAGCGCCGGGATTCGGCCCTGACGCCCTCCCGCTTGGTACCTGCAGAGCCATGCCCTCTCCTTCTTCCATCTGAGCAGCCCTGATTTCCCGTTGCCCTTTGTCGACTATCGCCCGAGCAGCGGATCGTTCGATGCCGAGAGCAACCTGGGACCGGTTGGCCAGGTGACGATCTCGCCCTTCAGCCCGGTCGGGCTGGACGTCTATCTCTTTCCCCAGGCACGGGTCAACAACACGATCCAGGTAGCGGATACGCTGACCGCATTCCGGGGCAATCAAACCTGGAAGGTCGGGGTCGATCTCCGTCGGACACAGCTCAACAGTTTTCTCAACCGGAATTTTCGCCCGCAGCTCTTCTTCGGGGGCAGTCCGGACCTGACTTGCCTGATCGATCAAGCGCCGATTCGAGAGATCAGCCAGTTTGGGCCCAATCCGAGTCCCCGACCTGGAACGTGCCAATCGCCTGGCTATTTTACGGGCAGCGATCTGGCAGCCCTCGGGATTCCGACGGGGATCTTCCAATCATTGGCACTTGGCACGCCAGACTCGACGATCGGGCTTCGGTTCTGGCAGTACAATGCCTTTTTGAACAACAACTGGCGGGTGCGCCAGGGGCTGACGCTCGACCTCGGGATCCGGTATGAGTACAACACCGTCCCCCGAGAGGTCAATCGACGGATCGAGCAGACATTCGGCGGCTTGCAGTTGCCGACAGCGGACCCCTCCTACCAAGTGGCCGCTCCCTTTACCGCGGGCCAGTTGACCTTTGACACCGCGAAGCTGCTCAACGCGTATGACTTGACCCGGCGTGCTCTCAGTCAGTTTCTGGATGGCCGGGGAGAGATCTTCAACCCCGATCGGAACAATGTCGGAGGCCACGTCGGCTTCGCCTGGGACCCGGGATCGCGGTCGCGCACCCAGGCCGGGAAGACCGTGCTGCGAGGTGGGGCTGGGGTCTACTACGACGTCACCCTCGGGAGCGTGGTGAGCCAGTCACGCAACGTCTTTCCGA
>JBMUAP010000281.1:0-4798 GCA_049454155.1 Blastocatellia bacterium | reverse complement strand
ACAAAGGTCCGCGCGCGTTGAAAAGCGGGAGTGTCCGACTTCTTGACGAGCACTTTCCCACCGTCCAGCTCGCGGACAGCGTACTTGGGGGTCGCGTTGACCCACCACGCCGGAAAGCTTTCCACGGGAAAAGCAGAGAAGTCCTCGCTGATGGGAAGCGGCGGGAAGACCCGGACGTGGGCCGTCCCTTTCAGTGCAGGTGCTCCCGGGGCGGTCACCTGGAGACGGCCCGCTTGCGCCCCAGCGCCCGGATCGGGGGTGAACTGATTGGCGGAAACGGCCCCCTTGAGCCCCTCGAGTGCCCACTGCGCGTCCGTGGCCTCGCGGATCAGCCGTCCGCGATCATCAAAGAGACGGACCTGGAAACGGGTCGTCTGGCCAGGCCGCAGGACGACGTCGACAGGGGTGACCTGCACGTGTGCGACCGTGGCGCTCGCCGGGGCCGGCTCGGCCGGAACCGGCTTGAAAGGCAGGGCCGGTTGGCGCTTCTTGCCAATCGCGTAGACGTGCTTGGTGGAGACAAAGTAGACCCGGCCACGGCTGATCGCTGCCGAGCCGATGACCTGCTCATTCGAGGCGATGAGGTCGTCTCCGACTTCGGTCTTCTGCTCGACAGCCATGCCCGGTTCCAGCTCGTCCTCGTCGAGAATCTCGCAGCCGGTCTCGCTGGGCTTGAGGATGTAGAACTTGCCGTTCTCGGTCCCGACGTAGAGCTTGCCATCACCGAAGACCAGCGAGGCCTTCTGGATGGTTCCCAGCTTCTTCTCCCAGAGGCGACGACCGTCACGGGTGTCGAAGGCGAGGAGGTTGGCGCTGGCGTCGACCTGGTAGTAGCGCTGCCCATCGATCACCGGGGAGGAGGGCCCCAACTGGGCGTTGCGCACCGACCAGAGGACGTCGGACGGCCGGAGCGTCCCCTTGGAGGCGACATTGACCGCGGCAAGAAGCCCCATCTCGTTGGTGTCGAGGTTCTCTTCCTGGTGGGAGAGGAAGGCACGATTGCCCTGGAGGACGACTCCCGGATTGACCCCGCGCTTGCTGACCCCGAGGTTCCAAACGGGGAGGCCGGTCTGGACCTGGAGGGCGTTGACGGTCCCATCTCCCGCGCCGCCGATCATCAGCCGCATCCCGTCGACCGTCGTCGTCACCGGCGTCGAATAGGTCGTGTCGAAGGGCCTCCCCCCCGGAGTGCTGATCCAGACGGCGGCACCCGTCCGCTTGTCGAAGGCATAGTAGCGGTGACGACGCAGGCCGTTCTCGCCCCATCCTTCAGAGATGGTGCTGACGATCACCAGATTCCCCTCGATGATCGGTGAGACCGTCCGACCACCGTGCGTCGTCCAGGCACCAAACTCATCGGTCAAGGCTCGCGACCAGACCAATTTTCCGTCCCTGGAGAGCGCGACCAACTCATTGCAGGCCCCGAAGGCGTAGACGATTCCCGTCTCGGGGTCACCCGCCGGCGAGGACCAAGCGATCCGGCGCGGCGGAACGTCGGAAGAGTAGACGTTGAAGCGGTACTCCCAGACCACCCGACCCGTCTCGGCATCAAGTGCGATGACCCGCTCCTGCATCGTCGGGCCTTCCCCTGCGCTGTTGAAGAGGTAGACACGACCGCCCATGACGATCGGCGCGGAGCGCCCTCCGTACGGGGCCTTCCAGAGCAGGTTCTCGCCCGTGGGAGACCACTTTTCGGGGAGGTTACGCTCGGGGGAGACGCCATCCCGGGTCGGGCCGCGCCCCTCCGCCCAATCGCTGCCGCTGCGCACGGGACGTGTCGATTGGGCATCGACTGCCGCTCTCTCCCCAAGGCCCAAGGACAAAAGACCAAGCAGGAGCAAGCCCCCGAATAGCCTCCCTTGAAGGACTCCCCACCCCATCACCTCGACCTTGATCTTCGCGACGATCTTCGCGACGGTCCACCAACTCTCTCTCTTCCTCATCCGATTTGTCCTCTCGGTCTGGTTACGTTGCGCTCGGGGGAGTCGAACAGGGCCCAATCTCCCCTTCCGTCTCTTTCATCTGACTCTTTGATCTGAATGACGATCGTCTCAGCGGGAGAGGACTCTCTGTCACCAGGGCCGGTTGCGCCGAAATTTGATCGAGCCTCTCTCCACTTCCTGTCAAATTGGTCAGTCCAAACTATAATGTCCCTGGGTATGCAGTTCAAGGTGGGGCCGCTCGGAGCCGTCCAGCCAGAAGAGGAGACGAACGATTCCGACCGGATTACCAGACTACCGATGTGGAGAGAAAGCGAGGCGAAACGGATGCACAGCAGAGAGAGAGTTGGGAATGAGTTTGGATCACGAAGCCGGCGGGGAGTCCTTCTCGGAATCCTCTTGGGGACTTGGATCGTGACGGGGCTGTTCGGACAGATCGAGAAGGTCGACGGAGTTCCCTTGGGCACAGAGAGCAACTGGCCGCAGTGGCGGGGCCCGGAGAGCCAGGGCGTCTCCTCGGAACGGGAACTGCCGACCACTTGGGACGAGACCCGCAACATCCGCTGGAAGACCCCGCTCCCCGGAACCGGATTCTCCCAGCCGGTGATCTGGGGCAACTTCGTCTTCCTCACCGCGGATGTCGAAAGCGGGTCGGCCCCAGAGGGGCATGCGCCTCCCAAGCGGGTCCTCGGCGGGCAGGAGTTTGTCCACCCGGAATGGTACGGCGCGGACAAGCTCCACCTCTTCAAGACCCTCTGTCTCGATGCCACCACCGGGGGGCTGCTCTGGGAACGAACCTCCTATGAGGGGACCGTCTACGACTATCGCCACAAGCGCGGAAACTATGCCGCCCCCAGCCCCATCACCGACGGAACCTACGTCTACACCTACTTTGGGTCAGAGGGAGTCTACTGCTACGACTTCAAGGGCAGACTCATCTGGAAGCGCTCGATCGGCCAGATCGGCACGGTCGGGATGGGGGTCGGAACCTCGCCCGTGCTCCACGACAATCTCTTGATCCTCCAGGCGGACCAGGAGTTCGATGGGAGCCTCTCCTTCATTCTTGCGCTCGACAAGAAGACGGGTCGGGAGGTCTGGCGCAAGGCCCGTCCCGTCCAGAGTAGCTGGTCGACGCCGGTGCTGGTGCGAACCGCCGCGCGAACCGAACTGGTAACCAGCGGGAACGAATGGCTGATCGCCTACAACCCCTCGACCGGAGAGGAGTATTGGCGCACCACCGGATTGAAGAGCCACGCCATCGCCACCCCGCTGGTCGGTGAGGGGCTGGTCATCTTCTCCTCTGGCTTTCCCTCGAAGGTCATGATCGCCGTCCGCCCCGGCGGCCAAGGCAATCTGGATGGTACAGACCGCATCGTCTGGCGCTACCAGAAAGGCACGGCCTACGTCCCCTCTCCGATCCTCTACCAGGGCCACGTCTACCTGATCAGCGATGCGGGGATCATGACCTGCCTCGACGCCAAGACCGGTGCTGTCGTCTATGAAGGGGGGCGTGTCCCGATCGCCACCAAGTTCTACGGTGCCTCCCCAGTCGCCTTCGACGGTAAGATTCTCCTCACCAGCGACGACGGGGACACCTTCGTCATCAAGGCGGGCCCGAAACACGAGGTCCTCGCCACCAACCCGATCGGTGAGCCCACCCGGACCTCGCTGGCGATCGCCAACCGTCGACTCTACCTGCGGAGCGAAAAACACCTCTACTGCATCGAGACGGCCCCACCAGCCAAGGCGCCCAAGGCGGGCTGACCATCTCGGTCTGGCTCTCGGTCTGGCTCACGGTCTGGGATGTCTCGCGGTGAGGCCTCTCAGACCATCGGGCCAGACCATCGGGTCGTCAAGGTCACGGGCGGGAAGTGGCGGGGGCGGGACGGCTCATGCCCTCCAGGAAAGCCGCCGGAAGGGCCAGCCGAAGGGAGACTTCGCTGCCCTGTACTGTGAATCGGATCTGATCCAGAACCTGATTGACGGACGTTCGGCCAGCGGCGGCTGGCTCCCCCGCGGAACCAAAGAGCGCGCGTGCGAGATTGAGCAGCCCCTTCAACCCAAGGTTGAGTTCCGCGGCCTCCTTAGGATCTGGCGTCGGGAAGCGGGCCTCCAACGTCAGCTCCAGCGAGCGGGCCAGATCGATCTCCCCCCGGATCGTCTCCACTTTCGAGAGGGAACGGAAGAGGTCTCCCTGGGTCGCGATCTCCTCCCGAAGCCCCTCTGGCACTCGCAACCCGAAGCGAATCAACGCCGCTGCCTGCGTCTGACGCAGCGCGCCAAGAAGCGGACTGTCCGGAGTAGGAGCAGTCGCTGGAGCAGCCTTGCTCAGCCGTTCCACGAGGTCGATGACGGCGGGGAGATTGCCAATCGCGAGCCGTTGATCGCCAAGAGGGGCGACCGTCAACTCTTCGGTCGAGAGGACGAGCGGCCCCAGCGTGACGGGCGGCACGGGCGTCTGGAGGGTGAGAAGGTCGAATCCATCGCGGGTCTCGCGGCGGAACGTCATCTGATTGGCGCGGAGCAGCGGTTCCAGTTTCGCCAAGTCGAGGTCGATCCCGCCCACCAGAAGAAGCCCGCCCGCCTGGAGCCCCTGCAGGGAGAGAGCCAGAACCGCCTCCCGGGCACTGGTGGGGGCGACCCCCGTGGCCAAGGTGATCGCCCCCAGCGAGCCGACGAGAGCATCGAGCCCTCCGATCTTCCGCTCCCCCAACACCGGCAGGGTCTCGCCAAAGACGCGCCGGAGATCGACCAGCGCCAGCAGATCCGCCGCAGGAGCCAACGCCAGCAGCCGCTCCTCGGCGGGCGTCAAAGCAGTGGGAGAAGGAGAAGAGGAAGCGCCGCCACGGGCTTCCTCT
>JBMUAP010000280.1:0-4804 GCA_049454155.1 Blastocatellia bacterium | reverse complement strand
CTCGCGGTAGCCCAGCCCTTCCGCTCGTAGATAGAGGCAGTGGCGCTGCTGTGGGGAGAGCTGGGCAACGGCTCGCCAGACCAGACGATGGCGCTCCTCCAAGATCAATCGCTGCTCAGCACTTGGTGCCTTGTCGATCACTTGGCTCCACTCCCCCCCCTTAGGTTCGTCTCCTGCGCAGATCTCGTGCCGCCCTTCCGCCCGAACCCAGTCGATCGCTAAATTATGCGCAACACGATAGAGCCAAGGTCGAACCTGAATGGTCCCCTCTCCCCGTCGCAGCCGGTCGTATAATCGCAGAAATGCCTCTTGGGTCAGGTCCTCTGCCTCTGGTCGTCGCCCAATCATGCGACAGAGATACCGGTGTATGGGATCCCGTAAGAGATCGAAGACCTCTCCAATCTGCTCCTCGAGGCGCGCCTCTTCTTCGGGATCGGCAAGGGTTTCCCCGCCAATGCCGGCCAGTCCCCTCAGCCAGACTTGGCTCAACCGCCCCCCCAAAGCCCCCAAGGCCCCTACGGTTGGATCCCAACTCTCTGCCACGTCTCCCCTCCAGGGACACTATCCCCTCTTCTTGCGACTCATCTTCTTCCTTGTGTTGAATCCGCAGACAGAGCGCCTGCATTCAGTAAGACGTCCTGGACAGCTCGTTTTATGACACCTTCGCCACCATCCAGAAAGATATTTTTTACCGAACTTGTGACGGACCTCGGGAGAAGCCCTTGAGGAAGGAAAGAAGGGGTTGGCGCACGGGCTGCGGCTCGCAGCGGATCAAGCACACCCATTCGAATGAGCGCGTTGACTCCATCCCCTCGGGAAGAGGAGCCGCTCTTGACCAGCACATTGGATCCCCCCTGAGCGGCCCTCTCCCGAAGGGCTCACAATTGAAAGAGTCGGCGTGCGTTTCCGGCGAGGATCTTCGACTCGATCCCGGGTGCAAGCTGGAGGCTCCGCAGTGGCTCCAAGATCTCCTGGGGCTGGACCCAGGGATGATCGCTCGAGAAGAGCAGCTTCTCCGGCCCACAGAAATCGAGTGCGAAGCGCATCGCCTCGGGAAGCGGCGAGACAATGTCGAGGTAGATCGAGCGGAGATACTCGCTCGGCTTGCGCTGCAGATTCTGCGGCCCCCGCTTGAGCACGTGCAGCTGATGGTCCATCCGGCCCGAGATGTAGGGCAAGGCCCCGCCGAGATGCGGGCAGACCAGCTTGAGCCGCGGATGCTTGTCGAGCAGGCCGCTGGCGATGATGCGGGCCAGCGCGATCGAGTTCTCGAACATGTTGCCGAGCGTGCTCGTCAGCTCGTACCCCTTGACCTGCTCCGTCGTCATTGGTCGAGCTGGATGGAGCAGGATCGGCACACCCAACTCCTCGGCACGGGCGTAGAGCCAATGGAACTGCGGCTCGTCACACCACGCGCCGGCCAAGTTCGTGTAGAGGAGAATCCCAACAAAGGAGAGCTTCTTGAGGCAGCGATCCAGCTCGGCGGCAGCGGCAGACTCGTTCTGCAATGGCAGCGTGCAGAGCCCGCGGAAGCGGGTGGGATGCTTGGCAATCACCTCCGCCAGCGAATCGTGAATCAACTGGGCGACTGCCGGCCCGTCCGCGCCAAACCACTCCGGGCCCGGATCGTTGGTGCTGAGGAGCGTCACGGCGATGCCACTGCCATTCATCGAGGCGAGCTTGACCTCCAGGTCGACGTAGGACGGCGGCACCTTGCGCAGCCAGTCCCCCATCTTGAGGTACGTCGTTCCGTCCCGGTCGTAGACGAGCGGGTCTGTCCGACGCTGGCGCATCATCTCCAACATCGCCGGAAAGAAGAGATGGCTCTGGCAGTCGACCAACCCACTCGTCATTCGAGGGGCCACTTGTCCCTCTCCCGTCCGGGCCCCCGCCGCGAGCACTGCTCCCGCTCCCATCGTCCCCAGAAAGCCGCGCCGACTCAGGCCGCTCATGACTGTCCTCAACCCCGCCAATCTCTTCATCCCGAGCCTCCCTGATAATCCCGCAAAGTGAGATGGACAGCGACAGATCTCAAGCTGGATCATCGATCTCGAATCCAGACCTGACCACCTCGTCGCCTCTTCCAGGTTCTCTTTTCTTAATGGTTACACCAACGAACCAGCGTACGGTACAGATCTCTGGTTGGTTTGTAAAGGAGAGGAGGCCGATCGAGGCCACTTCGATCTGGCGGCCGACCCAAGAAGGGCCCAAGAAGGGCCCAAGAGGGGCCCAAGAGGGGAAGACGATCAGCGTGGTCGGAAGGAGAGGACTCCGTCCGCAATGGGGGAGAGGCGAAAACGGATCAGATCCCGCAGGTAGTTCTGCGGGTTGGTCCAGGGGCCGCGGTCGCCCTCACGCGGAATGAGGTGATCGGAGCGCCGGAAGTAGCCGGATTGGAGGTTGACGGCGGGTCGGAGCGCCATCTCCGGAGCCGGGCCTGCGGGGCGCGCCTCGACATAGCCGTGCTGGTCCATGTAGCGAATCAAGCGGCAGAAGTAGTCGGAGAGGAGGTCGGCCCGTAAGGTCCACGAGGCGTTGGTATAGCCGAAGACGGTGACCAGATTGGGGACTCCGTGGAGCATCGCCCCTTTGTAAAGCACCCGCTGCCCGGTCTCGATCGGTTCTCCATCGACCGTCATCACCGCGCCACCAGCAAACTGGAGCTGCAGCCCGGTCGCAGTGACGACCAGATCGGCTTCGAGGGTGCGTCCAGAGGCGAGACGGACGCCGGTCGGCGTGAAGCACTCGATCTGATCGGTGACAATATCGACCTTCCCCTCGCGCATCGCCGCAAAAAAGTCGCTGTCCGGGACGAGGCAGAGCCGCTCCTGCCAGGGGTTGTACCGTGGCGTGAAGTGGGTGGTGACGTCAAAGTCCTGGCCCAGCTCCTGCCGGACCATCTCGATCAGCCGCGTCGCCATCAACTGCGGATAGCGTCGCGAAAACTGAAAGACGGCCATCTGGAAGAGGATATTCTTCCAGCGGCTGAGAAAATAGGCAGTCCGCGGAGGCAGCCACCGGCGTAGCAGATTGGCAATCCGGTCGACAGAGGGTGCGACCGCCATGTAGGTCGGCGACCGCTGGAGCATCGTGACGTGCGCGGCCTGGGCTGCCAGAGCTGGCACGAGCGTCACCGCCGTCGCACCACTGCCGATGACGAGGATCCGCTTGCCCTGGTAGTCGAGCGATTCCGGCCAGTGCTGGGGATGGATCAGCTGCCCCTGATATTGGTCAAGCCCCTCGAAGGCGGGGGTGTAGCCGGCGGTGTACCGATAATACCCGGCACACATCATCAAGTGGCGCGTGCGGAGCTGTCGGGATCTCCCCTCGTGTTTGACGGTCAGGATCCAGTTCGCCTCCGGAGAGGACCAGTCAGCCCGCACCAGCGCGTGGCCAAAATGGATCAGTGGCAGCAGCCCGTGCTCGCGGGCGGTCTCTTCGACATAAGCGCGAATCGAGGGGCCATCGGCGATCGCCTTGGGGTTCCGCCAGGGTTTGAAGCGGTAGCCGAGGGTGTGCATGTCGCTGTCCGAGCGGATGCCGGGGTAGCGGAAGAGGTCCCACGTCCCCCCCATCGACGCGCGTGCCTCGAGGATTGCCAGTCGCTTGGCGGGGAAGTGGCGTCGGAGCTGGACCGCCGCGCCAATTCCGGAGAGCCCTGCTCCGATGATCACCACATCGAGCGGGCGGAGCGTGGACTCGTCAAGATTGGCACTCTTGGACTCTTCCTCTACCAGCGGGGAGAGCTGCATCGCATCGGTCATCGTGGCCATCCACCCACTCCTTTCGCGGCGAGAGATCGTGTTTCGTTCTGGTTGCTTCGTCGGTGGGGGGAGTATGCCACAGCCGGCTCAAAAGTCACAGATCTACCCGGAATCTCCAGCCCAACGCGAGAGGGGTGGAGGGTCACCCTTCGAGTTCGGCCCGGACATAGAGAAACTGGAGGACCCGCTCACGCGAGAGGATGCCTTCCAGCCGCCCATCCGCGACGACCGGCAGCTGGTTGACGTTGGCCTGCGCGAGCAGCGCGAGCGCCTCGCTGACCGGCATCTCCGGCGAGACGACCGTCAGCCGCTCGATCGGTAACATGGCCTCTTCGACGAGGGTCAACGGCCAGCGGGGACGCGGCACCGCTTTGACCTCATGGGCGGTGATCAATCCGACCGGACGTCCCTCTTCGACGATCAGGCTACAGCGGCCCAGGCCCCGCAACAGGTATTCATCGACAAAGGTCTGCAGGTTGGTCCGACCATCGACCAGGGGACAGTCCCGCGCCATGACATCGGCGACTCGCACGCCGCGCAGCCGTTCATTAACCTCACTCTGCGCCTGACTGGCCCGCGCCACCATCAGCAGAAACCAGCCGATGAAGGCGATCCACAGCCCCCCAAACCCCATCCCCCGGAAGAAGCTGACAATCCCGAGAACGATGAAGAGCAGCGCGATGCCCTTCCCGACGGTTGCCGCCGTCCGCGTTGCCCGCAGCGGATCGCCTGTCCGCCACCAGAGCAGCGCCCGCAAGACCCGGCCGCCATCCATCGGGAATCCAGGCAGCATGTTGAAGGCTGCCAAGAGCAGATTGATGTAGCCCAACCAGACGAACATCGCCACCAGCGGAGTCTCCGGCTCGTCGAGGATCCGCCAGCCGGAGAGGACCGACAGCCCCAGGAAGAGCAGCCCAAGGACCGCACTGGTGATCGGCCCAATGATGCCAACTTGAAACTCTGTCTGCGGGTCCTCCGCCTCCTTCTCGATCTTGGCGACCCCGCCGAGCGCGAAGAGGGTGATCGAATGGACGGGCAAG
>JBMUAP010000279.1:0-4807 GCA_049454155.1 Blastocatellia bacterium | reverse complement strand
GCCTCGCGCAATGGTCAGTACCCACTCAACCTCAAGGAGTTGGTGCAAGGGGTTGAACAGGCGAATCGCCGATTGCGGTTTATGCGGCCTTCAGCCCTCTGCGATCCGATGATGCCGTGCCAGCCCGGCAAGTCGAACTGGCGATTGGTTCATCCCGGAGACCCTTTGGTTCGCGAGCTGCTTGAGGCCTATGTCAAAACGCAACAAGAAGGGATGAAAGCTCTGCCTCCGCCTCCCGCCGCCCTGGTCACGCTTGCACAGATGTCGGGAGCTCCCGCCAATGGCTCAGATGGGAATGTCAATTTTGGGGTGGACATGGCTGGAACCCCAGGTCTCGATCCAACGACCCGCACGTTCACACCACCAGACCCGATGCCACCCATCCCAGGACAAGCTGGAAACAATGGGAGAAGTGGGGCATTGACATTCGGCGAGGACCGTGATGAACGCCCGATCATCGGGGTCGTCAGCCGAAAGAAAGATCGTATGTTCCGGAGCTATTTCGGAATCGAATACTATGATCATAGTCTCTTCTTCGCCACTGTGCCGGTCTTGGCAGGTGGATTTGTCAGTCCCCTGGCGATTGAAGTGATGGCTGGAGGTGCTGGTCCCCCTCCAAAATGCGAAGGAGGGGGAGTCTTGATCGATGGACGATGCTGGGGAGGTCTGACACCTGGAATCCTTTGCCGAGGACCCAATGGACAGACAGTACCCTGTCCACGCTGACATTTTGTTTTTTCCTGCAGACAGATGGGTGATTCCAGAGAAGTGAGTTTTGGTCGGGCGTGAGGTTGATCGCAAGATGATGAAGATTCTCGTGACGGGAGGGGCTGGATACATTGGCAGCGTCATCGTCGAGCGACTCCTTCAAGCTGGTCTGACACCCATCGTTTACGACAACCTCTCCAAAGGGCATCGGGAGGCGGTCGCGCCGGGAACTGTCTTGATTGAGGGCGAGTTAGCCGATCGTGGCCAACTCGTCCAGACGATGCGAGAGTTCCATTGTGAGGCCGTCATTCATCTGGCCGCTCTCAGCCAAGTTGGTGAATCGGTTGCCAAGCCCCACCTCTATTTTCAGAACAATATTGCGGCAGGAATCCAACTTCTGGAGGCGATGAGAGAGGCCAGGGTCGACCAGCTGGTCTTCTCCTCGACCGCCGCCGTTTACGGTAGTCCCTCAACCATCCCGATCACAGAAGATACCCCGACCAGCCCCACCAATCCGTATGGGGAGTCGAAGCTGGCCTTCGAGCGGATGCTCCCCTGGTATGAGCAAGCCTACGGGATCAGGTCAATCAGGCTCCGGTATTTCAACGCCGCCGGTGCCAGTGAGCGCTATGGGGAGGATCACACTCCGGAGACGCACCTGATTCCGAATGTTCTTCGTGTCGCAGCTGGACTGGCACCGGCCGTTTCGATCTTCGGTGAAGACTACGAGACCCCGGATGGAACCTGCGTTCGCGACTACATCCACGTCGAGGACCTGGCTGATGCGCACCTCCTCGCCCTCTCAGCCGTGAAAACCCGGAGTGGCGTCTACAATCTCGGGTACGGGAGTGGCTACTCAGTGGCGGAGGTGGTCGAGATGGCCCGGCAAGTGACGGGGCGCTGGATCTCGACAGAGGCCGCTCCACGGCGCCCAGGGGACCCACCGATCCTCATTGCCAGCGCGGATCGCTGTCGTCGAGACCTTGGCTGGCAGCCCCGGAAAAGTGAGCTCGACCAGATCCTCGAGTCAGCTTGGCGCTGGTACCAGGCCCACCCAGAAGGATATCGGACACCCAAGTGAGGGGGCAGAGGGCCAGGAAGTTCACGGCCACCGCGCAACCATGCGAATCATTGCGGGCCTCTATAAAGGTCGACGATTGAAAACTCTGCCCGGGATGTCGGTTCGGCCGACGACGGATCGGCTCCGGGTGACCATCTTCAACATTCTGGCAGCAGAGATCGAAGGGGCAAGGGTCGCAGACCTCTGCGCCGGGTCGGGGGCCGTCGCCATCGAAGCGCTCTCGCGGGGAGCAGCCGAAGCAGTGCTGGTGGAACAGTCTGCCCGAGCCACGGCCGTGATTCGGGAAAATCTTCGCCAATGCGCCATCCGGGAAGAGGCACTCGTCCTCCAGCGCCCGGTTCTCCCGGCTCTGCGCTCCCTGGCCACCCTCGATCGAAGATTCGATCTGATCTACTTCGATCCCCCCTACGAAAGCCCACTCTACGAGCCCGTCATCAACGCGATTGACCAGCATGAGCTGCTGACTCCGGATGGAACCCTGCTGGTGGAGCACCACCGCTCCCATCCCCTGCTGCCCACGACTCCATCCCTCCGCCCATTCCGGGAAATTGTCCAAGGGGAGGTCCGTGTGACTTTGTACCGTCGGGATCGCGTGATAGGATTCGGAATTGATGAGAAGGATCCCGATTCCCCTCTTCAGATTCGCCGTCACCCACCCGCGGAGAATCTGTCGATGGAAGAGGAGAGATGGCAAGAAGAGAAGGAATGACGAGCCCTTCCGGAGAAGACCGGGTGAGGCACGACTTGGCCCTGACAGTTCTCCGCGAGGATACGCCCTCCCGGTGCTCCCTGTTCTTGGCAAGAGCGTGCGACAGGGGGGGGTATCCAGCGGGAAGATGGTCGAGAATGGAGAGGCAGAAGCACATGCGGAGAGCGATCTTTCCCGGAACTTTCGACCCTCTGACGAATGGCCATCTCGATCTGATCAGAAGGGCGACCCGGCTCTTCGATGAGGTGATTGTTGCCATCTTGATCAACCCGGGAAAGGCTCCTCTCTTTTCGATCGAGGAAAGGAGAGCGCTGCTCGAAGAGGTGCTTTGCCCGGAGTTTCCTGGAGTGCGCGTCGACTGTTTTTCAGGCCTTCTCGTCGAGTACGCCCGAAAACAAGGGGCACAGACGATTCTTCGCGGCATCCGCTCCAGTCAAGACTACGAGTACGAATGGCCGATGATCTGGATGAACCGTCGGCTTGATCCTGAACTGGAGACTCTTCTCCTGGTCGCCTCGGATGAGACCTCCGGGATCAGTTCGAGTCTCCTCAAGGAGGTCTTCCGCCTCGGAGGGTCGATCGAGGGGCTCGTCCCTGATCCTGTCCTGAAACGAATGAAGGAACGTGCATGAGCAGAACAATGAACCAGACCACGCCTCCCTTTTCCGCCTCTACGCGAGCCCAACTGACCAGCCTCTCCTCGACAGCTGCGGTGGTCATGGCGGCTGACAAGCTCCGTGCACAGGGAGTTCGGGTTATCGACCTCGGCGTGGGAGAGCCAGACTTCCCGACGCCTGCCCATATCAAGGAAGCTGCCATACAGGCACTTGATCAGAATTTTACCAAGTATACGGCAGCGAGCGGGATCATGCCGCTCCGTCAAGCGATTTGCGATTACCACAACAACCGCTTCGATTCTGACTATCAAGCAGAAAATTGCTGCGTGGTGCTGGGAGGAAAGCAGGGAATCTTCAATGCGGTTCTCGCGCTGATCAATCCTGGGGACGAAGTGCTGCTGGAAAATCCGTGTTGGGTCTCTTTCCCAGAGATCGTCCATTTCGCCGAGGGGAAGAACGTCCTCATCGACACAGAAGCGACCGATTTCCACCTGACCGCCGAGATGGTCAAGCGAGCGATCACACCAAAATCGAAATTGTTGATCGTCAACTCTCCCTCCAATCCGACAGGGCGGGTCATCGATCCGTCCGAGTTCCGCCGGATCGTCGAAGTCGCGGTGGAGCATGGCCTGTGGGTGATCTCTGATGAGTGCTACTTGCAGCTCGTCTATCCTCCCCACGCAGTCAATTCTGCGGCAAGCCTGCCGCCAGAGCTTCGGTCCAGGGTTCTGATTGCCGGCTCCTTGTCGAAGACCTACGCCATGACTGGGTGGCGAGTCGGATTCACGCTGGGTCCATCTGAATGGGTCCGGGAGGTGATCAAGATTCAGAGTCAATCGGCCACCCACGCCGCCTCGATCGCGCAGCGGGCCGCCATTGCGGCATTGACGGGATCCCAGGAATCTGTCGCGGAGATGCTGGTCGAGTATCAACGGCGGGGGGCTTGGCTGGTCCCCGCCCTCAACGCCATCCCTGGAATCGAGTGCGGCATGCCGGAAGGCGCCTTCTACGCGTTTCCCAACGTGCGGGGTCTGATGGCGGCCTGTCGATTCGCGAATTCGAAGGAGTTGGCGGATGAGCTGCTCTGGAAGTACGGGATCGTGCTGACTGCTGGATCCGCCTTTGGAGTCGATGGGTATCTGCGGATCTCCTACGCCAATTCGTTGGAAGCGATTCAAGAAGCGGTTGGTCGAATCGAGCAGTTGGTGAAGGACCGCGCACAGTCCTGAGCAACCGGCTGGGTGGCAGGCCGAGGATGACACTTTGTCTACTGCCGTTGAGAGGTGGAAAGAAGCGCCTCTATTTCTGCTGGATGGAGAAACCGCCATCGGCCTTCCGGCAAAGAGCCAAGACGGATCGGGCCAATGCGGACCCGTTTGAGTCCCACTACTTCGAGTCCGACCAGCTGGCACATGCGACGTATCTGCCGCTTGCGCCCCTCGCGCAGAATGATCCTGAGTTGCTGGTCGTTGAGCCGCTCGGCCTTGGCGGGCAGAAGTGGCCGGCCATCGAGCGAGAGCCCGTGGCGAAGTGAATGGAGGCGGGATTCGTCCAACTGCCCGCGCACCCGAACCAGATACTCCTTCTCGACTTTCCGGTCTTCGCCGATGATGTGGCGTGCGAGCCGTCCATCTTGCGTAAAGAGGAGGAGCCCCTGCGACTAGATATCGAGTCGCCCGACGCCCGCCAATC
>JBMUAP010000278.1:0-4808 GCA_049454155.1 Blastocatellia bacterium | reverse complement strand
CCGAGTGGATCGAGCATCCCCGCTTCGCCGGGGCGAGGTGGGGGATGCTCATCCAGACGATTGAGGGGCAGACGCTCTTCTCGCGGGACGCAGAGCAGACCTTCATGCCGGCGTCGAACATGAAGCTCTACACGACGGCGGCGGCCTTGGACATTCTCGGCCCGGAGGCCCGGGTCCGGACTTCTGTCTGGGCGACGCGACGCCCAACCCGGAATGGGCTGCTGATGGGGGACTTGGTCTTCCAGGGGCGGGGGGATCCCAACCTCTCCCCGCGCTTCCAGAACGGCAGCCCGCCCAACTACAACGATCTGCCCGTCGCCTCCCGGGTTCCAGCGATCGAGGCCTTGGCCGATCAAGTGGCCGCACGTGGAGTCCGCACGATCCGAGGCAACCTGATCGCTGACGACAGCTACCTTCCGGGTGACTTGCTGGGTCCTGGTTGGGAATGGGATGACGTCCAGTACTACTACGGTGCAGAGATCAGTGCCCTCTCCGTCAATGACAACAGCGTCACGTTACGGGTGACGCCGGCGAGGCGTGTCGGGCTTGCCGCGGCGGTGGAGGTGCTGCCCGCCACGGGCTATGTGCGTCTGGTCAATCGGGTGGAGACGGTGGCGAGTGGCGAGACGCGTGTGAGGGCCTATCGTCAGCTTAACAGCAACACCATCGAACTGTCGGGGAGGATGGCGCGAACCGCCTCACCAACAGAGGTGAGCGTCGCCATCCACGACCCGGCACTCTTCGCTGCGACGTTACTGAAGGAAGCGCTCGCCCGACGGCAGATCCGCCTGCTCGGACGGGTGGTGCGAGTCGACCTGGGGCAGCGGGCGCTCGATCCCATCGACGACAAGCGCTGGGTGGAGTTGGCCGGGATCGACTCCGCGCCCGTCTCCGAGCTGATCCGGGTCGTCAACAAACAGAGTCAGAACTTGCACGCCGAGCTGCTCCTGCGGATGCTCGGTCGGGCCCCGGTCCAGCTTCCCTGTGAAGAGGACCCCTTCCCATCGGAAGGGTGCGAGAGGCCGCAGCAAGTCCGAGTGACGTCGAATCCTCACCTTCCCCTCGATGAGTTTGGCCAGCCTCTCCCGATTCTCGCCCGCGGCAACGCGCTGCGCCGCGCATTCCTCACGCGAGCCGGCATTGATCCCGCGCGGCTGAGCCTGCGGGATGGCTCCGGGCTGGCCCGCCAGAACCTGGTCACGCCCGCGGCGACGATCCGCCTGCTGGAGTTCATGGAGAACCATCCTCATCGAACGGCCTTCCGGGAGTCGCTCGTCATTGCCGGGGTCGATGGGACGCTCGAACGGCGGATGCGGGGCTCTGCGGCGACCAACAACTTCCGTGGCAAGACCGGGACTCTCTCCTACGCCAACGCGCTCTCCGGCTACTTGCAGACGCGTGGGGGAGACCGCCTCTTGATCAGCTTGATGGGGAACCACTACGTCGGCCCGGGGCGAGATGTGACGGTGGTCTTCGATCAGATCTGCGGTCTGCTGGCCGATTATGCGGGAGAGTTGAATGCCAAGGCCTTGCCTGAATGATTTGAGTAGCCAACCTGAATTGGCTTGTACAGCTTTCATTTAACCATCTCGAGGATGACGCCCCCACCCTCTCGTATTGATTTTTGGTGGCACCCGATGAGTACCCCTGAGACCGTTACGGAACAATATGGCACCAGCCTATCGGTCTGCGATTACATCGTGGCCCATCAGCTCGCAGAGAATCGACCATTCAGCATCGTCGATTTTGGAGCCGGTGCCGGAAAGTATGGCAGACTTATCCGATTGGTGCTTGGCAGTGATATTCAGCTAATCGCTGTCGAGGGATATCCCAAGACAGCTAGAATGCTCCAGGAGCAGAAGATCTATAACCAAGTTGAGGCTCAGTTGATTCAAGACTGGTTGGCCACCAACTCTCATCAATATGACTTAGCCATCTTTGGAGACGTCATCGAACACCTTCCTGCCAAGCAGATTCACCAAGTTATCCGTTCCTGTTTGCCCACCTTCAAGAAGATCCTCATTGTCTGCCCCTTGCACGAAATCTTTCAAGACGAGGCCTATGGAAATGCCTTGGAGATTCACCACACATATGTGACCGAAGCATTTTTCGATTCCTACGAGATCATTGAGAAACACCTGATTCGAAGTGGCCCTTGGCTGATGATGAATTTACTGATCGACACACAAAGGCAAAAGCCAAGCGTGCTGATGAGACTTGCGCAAAGATTGTTTCACCTGACGATGCTGATCCTTCAACCATTTGGAGCAGCTCGCCCACTTGTCCAGTTATTGAAGAAGTATCTGCTCCGCTACAAATGGATCCTGGGCCGATCCTCCCCCTCCGAGAGGTAGCGGCACCTTTGAGCAATTCCTACCTGTGAATTGACAAACCGTGCGGAGGAGTAGGTCGACTAGCCGCGACGAGTGCTGTGCCTCGCTCAAATTAGGTATTAACGGCTACCGATCTGCGCGGCTCCGCTCCATCAGCAGGTAGAGGAGCGGCAGGACAAAGAGGGTGAGGAAGGTCGAAGTGATCAACCCGCCGATGACGACGGTCGCGAGTGGCCGCTGCACCTCCGCACCTGGCTGGGTCGAGAGCGCCATCGGGAGGAAGCCGAGGCTCGCCACCAGCGCCGTCATCAATACGGGACGAAACCGCGTCCGGGCGCCCTCGCGCACGGCATCGACAAGCCGCCTTCCCTGCTCCCGCAAGCGATTGACATACGAGATCATGACGACCCCATTGAGCACAGCGATGCCAAAGAGGGCGATGAACCCGATCGAGGCCGAGAGGGTCAACGGAAGACTGCGCACCCAGAGGGCGGCAATGCCGCCGACAAGGGCGAAGGGGACATTGAGCAGAATGAGCAGGGCGTAGCGAACCGAGCCGAACATGACGAAGAGGAGCGCGAAGATGACCAGTAAGGCCATCGGGACAACGACAAAGAGACGACGGGTTGCCCGCTCCTGATTCTCGAACTGCCCTCCCCAGGTGATGAGGTACCCGGTGGGAAGCGGGACAGCGGCCGCGATCCGTGCCCGGGCCTCGGCGACGAAACTCCCGATGTCCCGGCCCCGGACATTGCTCTGAATGACAATTCGCCGCTGATTGTTCTCCCGGCTGATCAAGTCAGCGGCCCGCTCCACCCGGACATCGGCGAGGTCACGCAAGAAGAGGCGCTCCCCTCCTGGTGCCAGCACGGGCAGCGCGCGAATGCGATCGGGATCGTTGCGCAAGGCTTCCGGAAAACGGACGACGACATCGAAGCGACGCTGGCCATCGATGAGGGTGGTGGCGACTTTGCCTCCCACCGCCGTTTCGATCAGCTCCCGCAGATCACCGACATCAAGGCCATAGCGGGCGAGGGCATCCCGGCGCAGTTCGATCTGGAGTTGTGCCGCGCCGGAGAGCTTCTCCGCTTGGACATCGGCCGCGCCTGGCACCTCTTCGAGGACGCGGGCAATGGCCCCTGCCGTCGACTCGAGGACGGCGAGGTCCTCGCCAAAGAGCTTGACGGCGACATCGGCCTTGACTCCCGAGATGGTCTCATCGAGACGCATCGCCATCGGCTGGGTAAAGTTGTAGGAGACGCCGGGGAGCTTGCTCAACTCGGCGTCGAGGGCCTCGATCAGTGAGTTCTTATCACGACCGGTCGTCCATTCCTCGCTTGGCTTGAGCAGAACATAGAGGTCTCCCTGATGGATTCCCATGGCCTCCGTCGCCAGGTCCGGCCGACCGAGCTTGGTGACGACGCCGGCGACCTCTGGAAACCGCTTGACCGTCTCCTCGATTCGCAACGAAATCTCGACCGACTCGGTCAGCGAGACACTCGGGAGCTTGCGGGTCTCGATGAGGATCGTTCCTTCATCGAGCCGAGGCATGAACTCGGTCCCGATCCAGCCGAGTGAACCGACGGCGAGGATCACCGCGAGGAGTGCCCCGCCGATCGTCACCCAGCGATACCGGATGGCCAAGTCGAGCTGCCGCGCGTAGCCCCGCTCAATTGCGTGATAGAGGCGCCCTTCTGTCTCTTTGTGCCCGCGCCGCAAGAGCAGGGAGGAGATTGTCGGAACGAAGGTCAAAGCAAGGAGGAGGGAGCCGAGGAGGGCGGCGCAGACAGTGATCGCCATCGGCGCGAACATGCGCCCCTCGAGCCCTTCCAGGGTGAAGACGGGCAGGTAGACAGCGACGATGATCAAGACTCCGAAGACAATCGGCCGCCCGACCTCCAGCGCAGCCTCGCGGAGAACGTGGGGAGAGACGACCGGAGACTCTCCCCCCTCTTCACGCATCCGTCGGATGAAATTTTCCATCATGACGACCGCCCCATCGACGATCAGTCCAAAGTCGATCGCGCCGAGGCTCATCAGATTGGCCGAGACACCGAGGAGGCGCATGGCGATGAAGGCGGTCACCATCGAGATGGGGATGACCGAAGCAACGATCCGCGAGGCCCGAAGATTGCGGAGAAAGAGGAAGAGGACGACGATCACCAGCACCGCCCCCTCGATCAGATTGCGCTCGACCGTCCGGATGGTCCGATCGATCACCTCTGTCTGGTCATAGAACTTTTCGATCCGGACCCCCGCGGGCAGTGCGTCCCGCAAACTGGCAATCTTCTCCTTGACCCGCTCGGTGACCCGCTTGCCATTCTCCCCCTTGAGCAGGATGACCATGCCCGAAACGCGCTCCCCCTTCCCATCGCGGGTCGTCGCCCCCTGGCGCTGGAGTGCGTCAACGCGAATCTCGGCAACATCCTCAAGGAAGACGGGCGTTCCCTGCTCTGCTTTGACAACGATGGATCG
>JBMUAP010000277.1:0-4845 GCA_049454155.1 Blastocatellia bacterium | reverse complement strand
CCTGCGTCTTCGCCACTGGGGACTCTGGGAGAGAGTTCGCAGTCACCAAGCAAACGAGCAGTCCCGTAATGACACGCACGACGACGGTGAAGTCCAGATCTCCGCGGCAAAGCCAGCTGGAGCGCCACCTCAGGCGAATCTTGTCACCCTTGGGGGAGACTGGCTTGGTGGTTGCGGTTTCAGGAGGAGCAGACTCGACGGCATTGCTCGACGCTCTTGTCCGCGCGCGCGACGCCGGGTGGGGCCCGTCCGCGCTGGTGGTCGCTCACCTCAACCATCTTCTTCGAGGGGAAGAATCCGACGCCGATGCGGCGTTTGTCCAGGGCTTGGCGACAGACCGCGGAGTCGATTGCGAAATCGAGCGTGCTGATGTCGCCCTGATTGCCCGACAATCGCGTCAAAACGTGGAGGCAACAGCGCGGAATCTGCGCTACGAGTTCTTCGCGAGAGTCGCTCAGCGTCACGGCCTGCACTGCGTCGTCACCGCCCATACATTGGACGACCAGGCCGAGACAGTCTTTCTGCACCTCCTGCGTGGGGCGGGCCTGTCCGGTCTCTCGGGCATGCCGTGGCAACGCCCTCTCCTCAACCGAGGAGATGACCAGTTGATCCTGCTGCGCCCGCTGCTGGGGGTCTCCCGCGCGGTCATTCTCGCCCACTGTCAAGACTATCAGCTTCCCTACCGCGAGGACGTCTCCAATCAATCGACAGACTACCTGCGGAACCTGATCCGACACGAAATCCTTCCGCGCCTTGAGGCGGTCAATCCATCCATCCGGACGGGGGTGGCGCGGATGGCTGAACTGGTCCGCGAGGAGGACCAGTATCTGGAAGCGAGAGTGGACGAGATCGAAGAGTGGGAGGCCGGGGATGGCTCCCTTCTGCTCCCGTCGCTGAAAGGGCAGCCCCCCGTCCTCCTGCGACGTGTTCTGCGACGGTGGCTGGCCCAGCGGCGTGGGAGCCTGGCCCGCATCACTTCGACCCACATCACCGTTCTGGAGCAGCTTCTCGCGAGAGGGCAGAGTGGACAGTCCGTCATTCTTCCCGGTAACCTCCAGGTTCGTCGCGAGTTCGATCGATTGCGCATCATCCCCGCCGCCTCCAGCGTCAGCAAATCTGATACGGATGGGTCATCTCCAATTGCCTTGGTTCCCGGCGTTCCTTGCCGCGTAGGTGGCTTTGAGCTGATCCTTTTTCTTCCCGGGCAAGGGGAAGCCACCATCCCTGCCAGCGATGCCCCCGATGCGGAGCGGAGTGAGGAAGGACGTCGCCGCTGGTCCCTTCCCTTACCGTCGGGACAGTTGCTCGATTCCCTCTTTGTTCGGACACGACGGCCAGGAGACAAGTACCGCCCTGAACCGGGTCGTTACACTTTCAAGCTCAAAACGTTATTCATTCGACATCAAATTCCCCGCTCTGAACGGGATACTTACCCAGTGGTCGTAACTGGTGAGGGAGCGATTGTCTGGGTCCCCGGTCTTCCAGTGGCATCTGGATGGGCCCCTCCTTCCCCTTCGGCAGACGATCCTCCTCGCGCGGTGCTCCAGGCCGTGGAAGTGCCGAAATTGGCGAGCCAAACGGGAGAAAATCGGGTACAATACCGCGCAGGTTTGAAACGGAGGTAATTGCGTTGAACTCGACAATGAGACAAGTGATCTTCTGGGTAATGATTATCGGTGGTGCCCTCTTGCTCTACCGCTTTTTCCAGAATCCATCCGCGAATCAGCCGGTCCAGCTCTCCTATTCCGAATTGGTTGAAAAGGTGGAAGCCCGCCAAGTCGCCACGGCAACGATTGAACGGGAGAAGGTCAATGGCAAATTGGTCAGTCAGGCCAATTTCACGACCAAGCTCGGGAACGACTTCGTTGCCAAGGATCTTGCCGATTCGATGAAGAAGAATGGGGTCAAGGTCGATTTCGACCCCTCATCGGGCGGTGGAATCTGGGCCAACATGCTGATTATGTACGCCCCTTTTCTGCTGATCATCGCCTTTTGGATTTTCATGCTCCGGCAGATGCAATCGGGTGGAAACAAAGCGCTCTCCTTCGGGAAGAGCCGCGCCAAGTTGCTCTCGAATCAGCAGAAACGGGTCACTTTCAAGGACGTCGCGGGAGTTGAGGAGGCCAAAGAGGAGCTCCAGGAGATCATCGAGTTTCTCAAGGAACCGCAGAAATTTCAGAAGTTGGGGGGGCGGATTCCCAAAGGGGTTCTGATGATGGGGCCGCCAGGAACGGGAAAGACCCTGCTGGCCAGAGCGATCGCTGGCGAGGCCAATGTCCCATTCTTTTCGATCTCTGGATCCGACTTTGTCGAGATGTTCGTCGGGGTGGGAGCCAGCCGCGTGCGGGATCTCTTTGAGCAGGGGAAGAAGAATGCCCCGTGCATCATCTTCATCGACGAGATCGACGCGGTTGGGCGACACCGTGGGGCCGGTTTGGGGGGAGGGCATGATGAGCGGGAGCAGACCCTCAACCAGTTACTGGTCGAGATGGATGGATTCGAATCGAACGACGGTGTCATTCTGGTGGCGTCGACCAATCGCCCCGATGTACTGGATCCGGCGCTGCTGCGTCCGGGACGCTTCGACCGACGGGTAATCGTCAACCGACCTGATGTCAGGGGACGGGAGGGGATTCTCGCCGTGCACACCCGTAAGATTCCGCTCGGATCTGATGTCGATGTCTCGGTGATTGCGCGAGGAACCCCGGGCTTTACCGGTGCAGACTTGGCCAACCTGGTCAACGAGGCGGCTCTCAACGCGGCCCGCTACAACAAGAAGCTGGTTGCAATGCAGGACTTCGAGTGGGCCAAGGACAAGGTGTTGATGGGGTCGGAACGCAGGTCGGCGGTCATGTCTGATGACGAGAAGAGAACTACCGCCTATCACGAAGCGGGCCACACGATTGTCGGCCTGATGGTCCCCAATGCCGACCCCGTTCACAAGGTGACGATCATCCCCCGCGGCATGGCGCTCGGCCTGACCCAGCAACTGCCAGAGGGGGATCGGTACACTCACAGTCTCGACTACATTGAAGGCTCGATCGCCATCTTGATGGGCGGCCGTCTTGCCGAGGAGATCTTTCTCGGGAAGGTGACGACCGGTGCCTCGAATGACATCGAACGGGCGACTGAGATGGCTCGTCGAATGGTCTGTGAATTCGGCATGTCAAACCTGGGCCCGCTCACCTATGGAAAGAAGGAGGAGCAGATCTTCCTCGGCCGGGAGATTGCCCAGCACCAGGACTATAGCGAGGAGACGGCCATTCGAATTGACCAAGAGGTCAAGCGGATCGTCATGGAGCAGTACGAACGGGCTCGTCAGATCATTCTCGAACATCGCGATGGTCTCGATCGTCTGGCGAAAGAACTCCTTATCCGTGAGACGCTCGACGCAGTGCAGATCAGACGGATTGTCGCGGGGCTTCCGCTCGATCCAGAAGATCCGAAGCCCTCAGATTCGTCCGATACTGAGAAACCCGCTGACAAGGAGCCACTGCTTAAGCCGATTCTCCCCCCGATCACGGGAGGCAATCCGGCAACGGCCTGATCGATCGATGTTGGAATAGGTCAACCACCTTGCCCTCGCGATCGATGTCAGAGTGGAGGGGTTGGGGAGAAGTCGGTCTCTCCGGCCCCTTTCTCTTTGGACCGGTTGCGTGCGGTGACCCGTGAGTGACCAAGGGCATCAGGAACGACAATTCGGCGGGGGACGCTTCTCCTCCCTTACGTTACGGCCGTTGAAACCTGCTTGAATTCAATCTCCCTCCGCTTTCAACAGAATCTAGGATACTTCAGCGCCCTCTTCCTGCTTGGGTTGATGGTGGCATCGCTTGGGCCGACGCTGGCGGCGCTGGCCGAGCAGACCGGTTCACCCTTGCGATCCATCAGCCTGCTCTTCATCGCACGTTCGATGGGTTTTGTCGTTGGCTCCCTCTGGGTGGGAGGACTCTACGATCGGGTCCGGGTCCATCTATTTATGTGTGGCGGGCTGCTGCTGATGGGGGGAATGATTGTCGTCACCCCCTGGACAGGGCATCTGATTGCACTGATGGGGATCTTCTTCCTGCAGGGGATGACCGGAAGCATCGTCAATGTGGGGGGCAACACGCTGGTGGTTTGGGCCAACCAGGGACGGGTTGGTCCACTCATCAATGGGCTTCATTTCATCTGGGGAGTTGGGGCTTCCTTGTCTCCGATCCTGATGACGTGGACGATCATCCAATCGGGAGGAATTCGGCTCGGGTACAGCCTGTTGGCCTTGATGGTCTTACCGATTGCGTTTTGGATCGTTCGGTTGCAGGGGCCAGCGCATGCCAGATCGACGGTGCAAGGGGTCGAGGAAGAGGGGCCCTCTTCGCTCCCGATCTTGATTGGGCTCTTCCTCTTTTTGTACACCGGGGTCGAGTCGAGCATGGGGAATTGGGTCTTCACCTACGGGAGCCGGGCGGCTGGGTTGAGCCCGACGGACGCGTCCTATCTCAACTCGATCTACTGGGGAACTTTGACGGTAGGGCGGTTGGTGTTCATTCCCATGATGGTCCGGCTGCGACCGCGGGTAATCCTCTTATCGGCTCTGGCAGGGGCACTGGCAAGCGCGACCCTGCTCATCTTGAGCAACAAAGCGGGACCATCGCTCTGGTTGGGGGTTGCGGGCTTGGGGCTCTCCCTGGCGTCGATCTTTCCGACGACCCTCGCATTTGCCGAGCGACGCATCACACTGACGGGGAGGCTGACCGGCCGCTTTTTCGCGTGTTCGAGCGGAGGTGCGATGGTTCTTCCTTGGTTGATCGGGCAGTTTTATGAGACAACGGGTCCGCGTGTTCTCCTGTGGGTTGTCTGGGGGGG
>JBMUAP010000276.1:0-4878 GCA_049454155.1 Blastocatellia bacterium | reverse complement strand
CAAGACGCTCGGCCTGCGCCCCGGGACCGAGGTCGTTCTCAGGAACGTCAAGGTCGAAGGGGAGACCATTACCGCCAATGCCGAACTGGAGACTCCACAGGCGACCCTCGCCGTCGCCTACACCTTCAAGTTGGCCGGTGAGGCGATGAAGGGGCAGGGAGCGCTCGACTTCGGCGGCCAGTCGATCAGCTTCGATATCGAGCTGCGCCGCGTCAGCCAGGATACGGAGGCACCGCTCGTCACCCCCGGAGCAGCGGCCAATGGCGGGGCGGGAAGGGCAGGGGGGGCCGGGGCGCGCCCGGCGAGCGAGCAGCCTCAGCAGAAGCAGTCGCCGGACTACTTTGCCGGACAGTGGTCCTTCAAGTACCTCGGGAGGGAGAGTGGCCTCGGCCCGGCTCCACGCCAGGGGACTTCGACCATGGTCAAGCGCCCCGATGGGCGTACCCTCGACGTGACGATCGAGGGGAAGACCGACGTTGGTGCTTACCGCGAATCGGCGGTCTTCTCGTTCGATGAGACGTTCCAGACCTTCACCCTGCGCGAGACGCTGGCCAATGGCGTCACCCTCCAGAGCCGGGCCGATTGGAGCAGCCCGATCTCGATCCGCTTCTCGGTCGATCCCCTTGAGGTGGGAGGCCAGAAGCTCCAGTTGCGCCGAACGGTGACGATCGTCTCGGCCCACTCGTTCACCCTCGTCGAGGAGCTCTCGGAGAATGGTAGCCCCTTCTTTCGGCTCGGCAGCGCCCTCTACACGAGGCTTGGGGCCCGCTGAGAGGATGGGAGGAAGAGAGGTCTGGTGACGAAGCGGGCTGTCAGAACCTGGGTGCTGTTGGGGCTGGTCCTCCTGGCCTGTGGCGGCTTGATCGTCGATCGGGTGGCAGGCCGATCTTTTCAGGAGAATGGGATCCCGCCGCAGGATCCGCCAACGACGACCAATCGTCAGTCCCAGTCACCGTCTGCCTGGGGGGAGAGCCACGCTGGGCAGTCTCCCCCCGACTACATCCAAGGCGACGAGTGTCTCTTCTGCCATCGCAACGAGATCGGGGCTGGCTGGGCCAAGGACCGCCATGCCCGTACGGTCCGCTACCGGGAGGCCGCTCCCGAGATCGAGCCCCTTCTCGCCGCGGACCCGTCGCTGCGCGAGGTGGCCGGGGAGGTCGAGTTTGTGCTCGGGGCGCGAACGATTCTCCGCCTCCTCAAGCGGGATGGCTATGGTCGTTTCGCGGTCTTCCCGACACCGTTGCCGGCGGATCCCTCTCCCGCCGCGCCGCCCCCAGGGAGTACGGCGAAGGCCAGCTGGGACCGCCAGCTCTTTGCCTCCAGTTGCGCCGGCTGCCACGCGACGGCGGTCGATCCCAAGACGCAGACCTTCTCCGCCTTCAGCATCGACTGCTACAGCTGTCACGGCAACGTCAATATCGACCACACTCGCGACAAGTCGCTGATGCTCCTCTCCTCCCAGGGACGGCGTGAGGACCCACGAGTCGTCACTTCGCTCTGCGCACAGTGCCATCTTCGTGGCGCCGTCTCCCGCTCGACGGGGCTTCCCTATCCGAACAACTTCATTGCGGGGGACAACCTCTTTCTCGACTTGGCAGCAGACTTCGCGCGGGCGGAAGACCCGGCGCTCAACTCTGCGGATCGCCACGTCTGGCGGAACGTCCGCGACGTCGTCCTTGAGGGGCAGACGACGACCTGTCTCAGTTGCCACCAAGTCCACAAGGGCTCGACGCTGCGCCATCGGCGTCTTCTCCGTGCACCGATCTGCGCCGAGTGCCATACCGATCCGGCCACCTTCAAGACGGTCGTTCGCGAGCCCGTCCACAGCCCACTCTGTCAGTATTGAAAGGTTGGGCAAAGCGATTCCGGGAGCGGCATCAGCCGATGCGTGCTTCCGGGGCATCCGGTGTCGAGGTCCCGGCTTGGCTCATCGACGGCAGCAGTGACGAGCGGACCCGGTCACGATAGACGAGGCACTCCTCAAGGACGCGGCGGTACTCCGCGACGAAGACGTCACGCTCACAGCAGAACATCATCAGTTGGCCGTCATCGCGAAAGTTCCCGTCCCACTCCATGACCTCTTCATCCGTCCACTCCGGACGGTAGGTCCGCAGTCGCGCATCGGGGACCCGGTCGAAGTAGGCGCGAAGGTTGATCCCCGTCTCATCCAAGCCTTCGGTCGTCGGCTCTTGCTCGAAATTCCAGATTGGTTGTTCCATCAGCACTCCTCTTCAGTTGAGTAGGGACCAGAATCCCTGCGGATTTTTCCATGGGATGGCAATCCGAGATACGGTATGCTATCGAGGTTATCAACCGATTTCAATTCCTCTTTCCATTTCTCGGTCGTGGAAGGGGGCAGTGGGCCAACATTGTTGATCAACTTCTGCAATGGCAAGGTCAAACACGGAGGCGACAATGGCAAAGTATGGATTGGTGATCGGAATCAATGACTATCCCGGAACGGCGAGTGATCTGTCTGGTTGCGTCAATGACGCGAACGACTGGAAGGCGGCGCTCGAGAAGCGCGGGTTCGAGGTTACTCGACTGCTCGACAAACAGGCGACGGGGAAGGCGATGCGCCAAGCCATGCGGGCGACGATTGGGCGGGCCAAGTCCGGCGACCTCGTCGTCATTCAATTCTCCGGCCACGGCTCGTTCGTCCCGGACCTCGATGGCGACGAACCCGATGGCGTCGACGAGTGCCTCTGTCCGCACGATATCATGACCCGTGGCCCGATCACCGATGATGAGCTCTTCGACCTCTACGACGCCAAGGCGAAGGGCGTGCGCCTGCTCATGCTCTCCGATTCGTGCCACTCGGGGACGGTCGCGCGGCTCGCCCCCATTCTGACGCCCCCGACGACGACGGCCCGCTTCTCGCCAACGCGCCGGGTGCGCTTTCTGCCCCCCTCCGTCTTTCTGTCGCGCCGGGCGATCGCTCCCCTGGGGATTGCCGCGCGCCATCGCGCTGCCAGCGCCCCGGGCCGTTATGCCGCCCTGCTGATGGCTGGCTGTCAAGATGCGGAGTACAGCTATGACGCCTACTTCCGCGGCCGCCCCAACGGGGCCTTCACCTATGTCGCGCTGCGTGCCCTCGAAGCGCTCCCCGAGAAGGCGACCTATGCCGGCTGGTTCCGCGAAATCCGCAAGATGCTTCCCTCGCAACAGTACCCACAGACCCCCAACCTCTTCGGGACTGCGTCGATGAAGCGCTGGCGGGTCCTTGAGTAAACCAATCACCCCGCCATCCAGCAGGACGGAGGTCTTGATCGTGCCAGCGTACTTTTCGGGTAACCACTCACGGTGAGGAAGAGAAGATTGCACAACGTCAACCCGCGACCATCGTCAGAACGGAAGAGATGATTGCACCACCGAGGCACAGAGATCACCGAGAAGAAGATAGAACCCCCTGAAGTTCATTGATGCTGTGAGTAGTTACCATTGTATTCACGGAAGACTTGGCTCCAGTCTATCCTGGGTCGGATCGTCAATTGGTGGCAACAGGATCACACCTGAATGTTGGCGATTTTTTGTATCGATAATGGGGAGTCCCATGGTTCAACGGTATCTTGACATCGGATTGGCTGGACAGAGATTTCTGACACGGTTGCGAACAAGTATGGGAGAGACCCTGTGAGTCGAGTATTCGCCTTGTTGATCCTTGCGTTTCTGCCACGATTGACGATGGCTCAAGCCGTGACGCTTGAGAAGCTCTTGAGCGCCCCCTTTCCCTCCGAAATCTCGGCGGCACCAACGGCCGGGCGAGTCGCGTGGATTGCTACGGAGCGTGGGATCTGCAACCTCTTCGTCGCCGATGCTCCTGACTATCGTCCACGGCAACTGACGCGCTACACTCGGGACGATGGGCAGCGATTGTCGTCCATCACCTGGTCGGGCGATGCGAAGACCATCGTCTACGTGCGCGGAGATGCACCGAATCGGGCGGGGGAGAACCCGAACCCCGCCAGTGATCCAGCCGGAGCGGAGCAGGCTTTGTGGCGCGTCGAGGTCGAGGGTGGGGAACCGGTTCGCCTCGGCGTGGGCAGTGCACCGGCGCTCTCGCCGCGCGGCGACCACCTTCTGTTCTTGCGGCGTGGGCAGATCTATTCGACCCTCCTCGGGGAGACGAAGGAGCCCAAGCAGCTGCTGCAGTTGCGGGGCAGCGCGGGATCGTTGCGCTGGTCGCCCGATGGCAGCAAGTTCGCGTGGGTGAGCAATCGGGGGGATCACGCCTTCATCGGGGTCTACGAGTTGGCCCGTCAAGAGCTGCGCTGGATCGCGCCCAGCCTCGACCTCGATGGCAACCCGGAATGGTCACCAGACGGTACGCGACTCGCGTTCACGCGGTATGCGTCGGGACAGCCGCGCCAGCTCTTTGCGCCCGAACGGAAGGGGCTGCCGTGGTCGATTGTCGTTGCCGATCTCGCCACGGGCAAGGCCCGCACGATCTGGCGGGCGGACGAAGGCCCCGGCAGCGTGCCCAAGCCGATCACGGCCGGCAATCAACTGTTGTGGGGAGCCGCCGATCGCCTCGTCTTTCCGTGGGAGCGCGATGGATGGCTCCATCTCTATTCGGTCTCCGCCTCTGGAGGCGCGCCGACCCTCCTCACCCCTGGCGCGTTCGAGGTGGAGTATGTTGCCTTGAGCCCCGATCGCCGCGATCTCCTCTTCAATTCAAACCAGGACGATCTCGACCGGCGCCACCTCTGGCGCGTGCCAGTCGGCGGTGGGCAACCGGTTGCGATGACTGCTGGCAAGGGGATCGAATGGATGCCGCAGATGACCAGCGATGGCCAGCGGATAGCCTATCTGCGCTCCGACGCGAAACGTCCAGCACAAGCGGTCATTCAATCGATGAGTGGCGGCAAGGTCATCGGC
>JBMUAP010000275.1:0-4903 GCA_049454155.1 Blastocatellia bacterium | reverse complement strand
CAACCGCGTCTGCCGCAGTGGTTCGGTGCAGATCACCCATTTGCGGGAGGTCGAGAGCTACGCTCACGTTCACCACTTGGTGACGCGCCTGGCCGGAGAGATCCACCCCACGGCACGGCAATCGGACATCCTGCGGGCAATGCTGCCGGGCGGCTCGATCACCGGCTGCCCGAAGTACCGCACCATCGAGCTGATCGACCGGTGGGAACCCTCCTTTCGCGGCCCTTACACAGGATCGTTCGGCACCATCGCTGACGATGGTGACATGCACTTCAATCTCATCATTCGCACGCTCTTGATCCAAGGTCAGCACGGCTACGTCCAAGCCGGTGGCGGCATTGTCATCCAGTCCAATGCCGCCTACGAGTACCGCGAAAACTTATTGAAAGGACAGGCCTTGTTAGATCTGTTGGATGTCATCCAGGAACCAGACCACGAGACTGCGTTCATTGGTGGATAGTCGAGCATGATCCTCTTCGTCGACCATCGGGACTCCTTCTCCTGGAACCTGATCGCGCAACTGCGCGGGCTGGGCCTCGAGGTCGAAGTCTGTCAGAGCGAGGAGCTGGTCGTGCCCTCGGCCGGGAGCGATCTGGGAGCGTGGGAGGCGGTGGTCTTCTCCCCTGGGCCAGGGCATCCGCGGGACTATCCCAACAGCTTGGCGCTCTATCACGCAGTCAAAGGGCAACGCCCGATCATCGGTGTCTGTCTCGGGTTTCAACTTATGCTCGAAGCCGAGGGGATCCAGATCGACCGGTTGCCAGAGATCCTGCACGGGGTACAAACTCCGATCCGCATCGATCGAGAGGCTGCTGCCTACCGTGGGATCTCGGCGAGGCCGCGCGTCGGCCGCTACCATTCGCTCGGCCTGCCAATGGTCGAGCTCCCCGAGGGGTGGCAAGGAACTGGTTGGGATGGAGAGAGCGGCCGTCTGTTATCGTTTGAGAATCGACAGCTGCGCTTGTTTGGGTTTCAATATCATCCCGACTCCTTCCTGACACCTGAGGGGAGTCGCATCCTGGGCAACGTCCTGCGCGCTGGCTTGCCGAAGGAGGGGGCTCGGAGCGTTCGCTTGGGCAGCCTCTGGGAGCAAGCAGGAGTCTTCACCACCCTGCGGTTGAGGATCCGCCAGGAGGTGTCAGACAAGGTGGCGACGCTCTGGTTCCCCAACGCCCATGCTCGCCGCATGCAATGCGATCTGACCGCGCTCGGATTGGACCTGGATGACCCGTGGCATCGGCAAAGCCAGTTGATCGACGCCACCCGATCGATCGCCTCGTCACTGGCACCCGGCGAATGGCTCTTGCGTTGGTCCTGCGCGCCCCCTGAGATGGCCATCGAAGCGCGCCCGTGGAGACCGAGTGCCCCCGCGCTGAGCGGTGAGTGCTGGCAGTATGTGCGGCGCAACCCGACGCAAAAGAACCTTGATTACCGCGACTTGATCGACAAGTTGCAGGAGGTCGATCAAGCCAGCACCGAAGTCTTATTGGTACATCCCGAGAAGCGATTGCTGCTCGAAGGGATTACCAGCAACCTCCTCTTGGTTGAGCAAGGCCGTTGCGTCACACCAGCGGAAGACTGCTTGCCGGGCCTCAGCATCAGATTGTTGGAGAAGCATCTCCCTGCCGGTCTGGCCATCTCCCGTGTCCCGATTCCCCTCGATCAGATGACGCGCTTCGATGCCATCTATGCTTGCGGAACGGGTCGCGGGGTGACCCCAATCGCCCGGATCCCGGAATTGGGGTGGGTGCAACGCGACGACTCCCTGACCGACCTCCTCCAGGAAGCATATCGATCTCTCATCCGATCGACGGATGACCGCATCGAACTCCCTCTCGACTGATCTCCGCATCCCAATATTTTTCATTGCCAAGAAGGGCGGCGAAGCAGATAATCTGCCGCTTTATAGAGATGAGAAGATCGTGTGGAGGGGACCATGGCGGGAAGCAGCTTATTGATGTTGATCGACGATATCGCCACGATCATGGACGATGTCTCGGTGATGGCGAAGGTCGCGACGAAGAAGACGGCGGGAGTGTTGGGAGATGATCTGGCCCTCAACGCCGAACAGGTCTCTGGCGTGCGGGTCGACCGGGAGTTGCCCGTCGTCTGGGCCGTGGCCAAGGGGTCGATGATCAACAAGGCGATCCTTGTCCCCTCGGCGTTGGCGATCTCGGCCTTCGCGCCCTCGCTGATCTTTCCCCTGCTGATGGTGGGCGGGGCCTTTCTCTGCTATGAGGGGGTGGAAAAGCTGGTCCACGCGTTGTTTGACCCACCCAAGCAGAAAGAGGCGGCCCATCGGGAGCTGGTCGAGAAGGTCAGCGACCCGACCCTCGACCTCGTCTCCCTCGAGCGGACGAAGATTCGGGGAGCGATCCGGACCGACTTCATCCTCTCGGCCGAGATCGTCGTCATTGCGCTGGGGACCTTTGCGGGTGCCTCGTTCAGCAAGCAGGCGATCACGTTGAGCCTGATTGGGGTGGGCTTCACGGTAGGGGTCTACGGTCTGGTGGCGGCGATCGTCAAGCTGGACGACGTGGGGCTTCACCTGCAACAGCGCGGAGGGATCGGAGCCCCCCTCGGCCGTGGGATCCTGCTCGCCGCCCCCTTGCTGATGAAGACACTCTCAGTGCTGGGAACGGCGGCGATGTTCCTCGTCGGGGGCGGGATCGTCGCTCACGGCTGGCATTGGCTCGAAGGGATGATCGGGCGGATCGCGGCGGGGCTTGGCGATGTCGCCTGGGTGGGAGGCGCTCTGGCGCTGGTCACCCCGACTCTGCTCAATGGCCTGATCGGGCTGCTTCTGGGGGCGGTCGTCTATGGAGTCAGCCTCGTGGCGAAGCGACTGGTGCAGCGCCCAGCGTAAGGAGTCCGGATGATCAAGCTCTCCCTCCCCGATATTCTCTTCCTGCTGGTACTGGGCCTTCACGGAGCGCTCCACGGGCTGGGCGCTGTGCAGGGCTTCGGCTGGGCCACCCTCCGCGGGATGCGACACCGGATCGGCTGGAGAGGCGGCCTCCTCTGGTTGCTGGCGGGGCTGCTCTTTCTGCTGGCGGCGGTGCTCTACGGAGTGGGCTGGGAGGGCTGGTGGGGAGTGGCGGCGGGAGGGGTCATCCTCTCGCAGGGAGTGATCTTCGCCGCCTGGAAAGACGCACGGGCAGGAACGGTCCTCAACCTGCTGATCGCCGTCGTCGTCGTGCTGAGTGCGGGCCTCTTCTTCTTCGAGCGGGGGTATCGACGGGATCGGGCCTTCCTCCACGAGGCGATCCAATCCGCATCGGACTCCACCTCCCTGGTGACCGAGGATGATCTGCGACCACTCCCGCCCACCGTGCAACAGTATCTGCGCTACGCAGGAGTTGTCGGCCGACCCACCGTGCGAGCCATGACCGCCGTCATGCGCGGGGAGATGCGGGAGCGCACCGGACGGCGCTTCCCCTTCGTGGCCCGTCAGGAGAGCCGCTTCGACCAGCCGGCCCGCCTCTTCTGGATGGAGGGGCACATGTTCGGCGTGACTGTGCCGGGGTACCACCGTTACCTCGACGGCCGGGCGAGCATGGAGGTGCGCCTCTTTGGAATGATTCCGGTCGTCTCCCCCGCGGGCGGCGTTCTCGATCGCGCCGAAACCGTCACCCACTTCACCGACATGTGCTTGATGGCCCCCGCGACGCTGATCGACCGGCGGATCAGTTGGAAGATACTCGATCCGACCCGCGTCGAGGCGACCTTCGACTCCGGGCCGCACCAAGTGCGCGCCGTGCTGACCTTTGCCCCAGACGGACGTCTCGTCAACTTTACGTCAAATGACCGGACGGCAGTCGACGTCATGCGCACGCTCCCCTTCTCGACTCCACTCGGAGCGTACCGGGACTTCGGCCCTTACCGGCTGGCCGGCCGCGGTGAGGCGGTCTGGGAGTACCCAGAAGGCCCCTTCTCCTATGCCACGATCGAGATCGAGCAGATCAGGTACTCCCTCCCGTGAGAGACTCCTGGTCCTGTTCTGCCTTCCTCCGGGAATTCCAGGTTCTGCCTGCGCTCCCCCGCCCTCTCATCCCTCGTCCCTTCCCCCTCGCCCCTCATTCCTCGTCCCTCGCGCCCCTCACCCCTGCTTGAGCGCGACCGATTGACTTCGCACATCAGGGATCGTCAGCAGTCGCTGGTCGTTGGTCAGCAGGATCGCGTGACAGACCAAGGCACTGGCAGCGATGATGGCATCGGGCAACCGCAGTCGATGCTGACGGCGGAGGCGGATGGCAGCTTCACATACCTGTGCTTCCAAATCGACTCGTCGGAACTTGGCCAGCAGCCCACGCCACACGAGCTCTGCATCCGATTGCAATTGCGGCCAAGAGAGCAGTTCGATTTCGGTGATCACCGAAATCCCATAGGCACCTTCCGGTAGAGGCACTGCCAGCTTTCCGCTTTGCAGATGAATCAACGCATTGGTGTCCAGCAGGAAATTCATGGCCACTCCGTGTCACGAATTTGCCGTTGATACGCCACCCCATCTTCCGGAAAGCCAGTTGCAATACCAATGTATTGAGCCAGATCTTGCGACGGATTGATCACTGGCCAATCAAGAGGCTTGGAGGTTGCGCCAGATTTGGCAATGAGATACTCCAGGAAATCGAGCATTTCCTCTTGGTGCGGTTCGTCCAGAAGACGCAGTTTTTCGTGAATTTTGGCTTCCACAGTCGAACTCATCTCTCCCCCTCGATTGATTCAGTCTGCTTGATTGAGAATGCCCGCCACATTCCTGGCAATGAAGGAGCCGCGCTTCCCCAATGGGCAGGAACGGGCCCAGACCTCGATGACACCGTGACGGATCTTTTCGTGCCTTCATCACACCTTGCCGTTGTGTGAGAGGAGGCCATGATGGATTCTCCTCTTCCGGCTTCCCAGT
>JBMUAP010000274.1:0-4903 GCA_049454155.1 Blastocatellia bacterium | reverse complement strand
GGAACACACACTCCGGGAGGTCGTCCGATTACGAAAGCCCGCCTGCAGCACATTCCGCTGGCGGGGACGGTCGCCGATGAAGGCAGAGCCACGCGATCCCTCCACCAGCGCAGAGCAGCCCAAGGAACGATCCGCTCAGCAGCAGGTACCCGAAAGTGCGAAGTGCGACCAGCGCCAGTTCCAATCCCAGTTCCGCCGTCGCTGGAGAGTCTGTCGGAAGCATGCCATTCCTCCTTTGTGAGGGCTCTGTGAGGGGGCCCTTCGATGGTGCGGTTGACGACCCGCATCCTTCTCCTGGCCCGTTCAGATGACGGGCGGGTCTCCCCGATCCATTGGGCGCCGAGTCTCAATCGCTCTCGACGAGCCCAGCCAGAGAGGGACCTCCGCCGCTCTGTTGTCATCAAGTTGTCCGGAAACAAGTTGTCCGGAAACAAGTTGTTCTTAAAATGGGTGCTGATCGGTCCCGCTGCGGGTCTCTCGAAAAATTTTCGTCGCCGCGGAGCTTCCCAGCTTTGGAATGCGCCTGCATCGTACCAGACGTCTTCTGCTCTGTCACCCTTTTTTTCGCTAAGCATCTATTTTTCAATTGTTTATATCTTGTCCAGGACGTTTGTCCAGGTTCTGATTTGGGAGGAGAGAGGAATGGCGACGATCCAATTTCTGGGGGCGACACGGACCGTGACGGGATCCCGGCACCTGATCGAGGCGGACGGGCATCGGGTATTGGTCGACTGTGGCCTCTTTCAGGGGTTGAAGGCGTTGCGGTTGCGGAATTGGGATCGGTTTCCGGTCGAGCCCTCCTCGATCGACACAGTCATCTTGACGCACGCCCACATCGATCACTCGGGATATCTGCCGCGGTTGGTGCGGGAGGGCTTTCAGGGGCGGGTGCTGGCGACGCCGGCGACGACGGAGTTGGCGCGCATCATGCTGCCCGATTCGGCCCGGCTGCAGGAGGAGGATGCCGACTTCGCCAACAAAGTCGGCTCCTCGAAGCACCATCCGGCATTGCCGCTCTACACCGAGGGGGACACGCACAAGGCGCTGCGCCTCTTCCGATCGGTGCACACCGGGAAGCGGGTCAACCTGACGCGCCGACTGCGCTTCGAGTTCATCAACGCTGGCCACATCCTCGGATCGTGCTTCGTCAAGCTGACCTTCCAAGCGTCGAAGGACGAGGAGCGGTCGATTCTCTTGACGGGAGATATTGGTCGGTACAACGAGCCGATCATCCACGATCCGAGTCCGGTCGAAGAGGCGGACGAACTGGTCTTGGAGTCGACCTACGGCGATCGAGAGCATCCCGCCGTCGACGTGCGCGAGCGGTTGGCGACGATCGTCAACGAAACAGTGGCGCGGGGAGGCCATCTGCTGATCCCTTCCTTCGCGGTCGGGCGAACCCAGTCCTTGCTCTACCACCTGCGGGTCCTCGAGGAGGAGGGGCGGATTCCGGAACTGCCGGTCTATGTCGACTCCCCGATGGCGGCGAGCGCGACGCGCCTCTACCTGCACCATCGCGAGGAGCACGACCTGGAGATGACGGACTTGATGGATGAGCGTCGCAACCCCCTCTCGACGACACGCTTCCACCTCGTTCAGACTCGCGAAGAGTCGAAGTCGATCAGCCGACGGGAGGAGCCGACAATCGTCATCTCGGCGAGCGGGATGTGTACCGGGGGCCGCGTCCTGCACCACCTTCGGCAGAGGCTTCCCGATCCGCGCAATACCATTCTCTTTGTTGGCTTCCAAGCGCTCGGAACACGAGGGCGTCGCCTCGTCGATGGCGAGCCGGAGGTGCGGATCTTTGGCGAGATGGTGCCCGTCGCGGCCCGGATCGAGGTGCTCGAGAATCTCTCGGCTCACGCCGACTACCACGAAATCCTGCGCTGGCTGGGAGGATTTCACCGCCCTCCGCACCGCGTCTTCCTCGTCCACGGGGAGCCAGCCGCTGCCGAGGCCCTCCAGCAGCGGATCGTCGAGCGGTTTGGGTGGCATGTCGTCATTCCGGACTACCTCGATCGGGTCGAGTGGTAGCCCGGTCGACAAGCGCTCTCTTTGGCTTGAACCGGCTCCTTCACTTCTCCGGACCCATCCGGAGTGGTATAGTGCTCTTTTTAAGTCCATGATTATCCAGATGTAGAAATAGCCAGACGTGGGGAACAGAACGACTATGCAAGCAAAAGCGACACTGGAAGAGAGCTTGAAGGTGGGAGGGGGGCAGTCTGTTGCGGTGGATCCAGATCCACGGGAGACAGCCGAGTGGATGGAGGCCTGGAATCAGATTCTGGCCGAGGATCAGCCGGAACGTGCGGCCTATCTGTTGAAACTTCTCTCGGATCGGGCCCGGGCGGAAGGCGTCAAGATCCCCATTCAGTTCAACACGCCCTACTGCAATACGATCTCGCCCGACGAGGAGGTCCCCTATCCCGGGAACCTCGAGATTGAGCGTCGCATCAAGAGCATCATTCGCTGGAACGCGATGGCGATGGTCGTTGGCCAGAACAAGAAGGATGCGGGGATCGGCGGGCACATCGCCACCTATGCCTCGGTGGCGACACTGATGGAGGTCGGCTTCAACCACTTCTTCCGGGGAAGCATCCCCGGACCCAATGGAGAGCGGCTGCCGGGAGATCACGTCTATTTCCAGGGCCACGCCTCGCCAGGGATCTACTCGCGGGCCTTCCTCGAAGGGCGATTGAACGAGCAGTACCTCGCCAACTTTCGGCACGAGCTGCGCGACACACCCGGCCTCTCCTCTTACCCCCATCCCTGGCTGATGCCCGATTTCTGGCGCTTTCCGACCGTCTCGATGGGGCTCTCCTCGCTCAACTCGATCTATCAGGCGCGCTTCATGCGGTACCTCGAGAATCGCGGGCTGATCCCGGCGACCGATCGCAAGGTCTGGGCCTTCCTCGGGGATGGCGAGATGGACGAGCCCGAGTCGATGGGCTCCCTGACGCTCGCCTCGCGCGAGAAGCTCGACAACCTCATCTTCGTCGTCAACTGCAATCTGCAGCGGCTGGATGGGCCGGTGCGAGGGAACAGCCAGATCGTTACCGAGCTCGAGGCCGCCTTCCGCGGTGCGGGCTGGAATGTCATCAAGTGCCTCTGGGGCCGCGTCTGGGATCCCCTCTTCGCGCGCGACAAGCACGGCGTGCTCCTCAAGCGCATGGCCGAATGCGTTGACGGCGAGTACCAGAGTTTCCGGACGCGCGACGGCGCCTACCTGCGGGAGAAGTTCTTCGGGAAGTACCCAGAGCTCCTCGAACTGGTCAAGGACTGGAGCGATGAGGACCTCTGGAACCTGCGGCGCGGCGGGCACGACTCCCACAAGGTCTATAACGCTTATCGCCGTGCCTACGACCACAAGGGCCAACCGACGGTCATCCTCGCCAAGACGATCAAGGGCTACGGCTTGGGCCCGTCCGGTGGGGAAGGGCGCAACCTCGCCCACCAGTCGAAGAAGCTCGACGAGACCGACCTCGTCAACTTCACCAAGCGCTTCGACCTGCCCATCTCTGAGCAGGACGCCATCGCCGCCAAGATCTACGTTCCACCAGCCGAGAGCCGCGAGGTCATCTACCTTCACGATCGGCGCAAGGCCCTCGGCGGCTACTGCCCTGAACGCAAGTACACGGAAGAGACCCTGGCCACGCCCGAGATCGACTTCTTCAAGGAGCAGACCGACGGCTCTCAAGGCCGCGAGGTCTCGACGACCATGGCCATGGTCCGTGTCCTCACCCAGCTCCTCACCAAGAACAAGGATTTGGGCAAGCGCATTGTCCCCATCATTCCCGATGAGGCCCGCACCTTCGGAATGGAGTCCCTCTTCCGCCAGGTCGGGATCTATGCCAGTCAGGGACAGCTCTACGATCCGCACGACTCCGACATGTTCCTTTACTACAAGGAGTCGAAGGAGGGGCAGATCCTCGAGGAGGGCATCACCGAGGCCGGGTCCATGGCCTCCTTCACCGCCGCCGGGACGGCCTATTCGAACTACAACGTCGAGATGATCCCCTTCTATATCTTCTACTCGATGTTCGGGTTTCAGCGGGTCGGGGACTTCATCTGGGCCTTCGCCGACGCGCGCGGCAAGGGCTTTCTCTGCGGGGCGACCGCTGGCCGCACCACCCTCAATGGCGAAGGGCTGCAGCACCAGGATGGTCATAGCCATGTTCTTGCCAGCACCGTCCCGACCTGTGCCGCCTACGATCCCGCCTACGCCTATGAGATCGCTGTCATTGTCCAGGACGGTCTCCGCCGGATGTACCAGAACCACGAGGATCTCTTCTACTACATCACCCTCTACAATGAGAACTACGTCCAGCCCCCCATGCCCGAGGGAGTGCGCGAGGGCATTATCAAGGGCATCTATAAGCTCAAGGCTGGCGCTGGCAAGGCCAAGGCTCAGCTCTTCGGCAGTGGACCGATGCTTCCCGAAACACTCCGTGCCCAGCAGATTCTCGCCGAGCAGTACAAGGTGCAGACCGATGTCTGGAGCGTCACCAGCTACAATGAACTGCGTCGCGATGCGCTGCGCGTCGATCGGCTCAACCGGCTCCGCCCGACTGAGCCCGAGCAGACGCCCTACTTCCTGCAGGCACTCGGCGCGGCCGAAGGGCCGATCATTGCCTCGACCGACTACATGAAGATCGTGCCGGATCAGCTCGCCCCGTGGCTCGGCTCCCGTCTCGTCTCCCTCGGGACCGACGGGTTCGGCCGCAGCGAGGATCGTCTCCACCTCCGGCGCCACTTCGAGATCAGCGCCGAAGCGATCGTCGCCGCTACGCTCTCGAAGCTGGCTCGGGAAGGGAAGTTCAACGCCAAAAAGGCCGTCCAAGCCCTCACGGATCTTGGCTTCCCACCCGAGAAGCTCGATCCCGCTGGCGCTTAAGCGGCCGCG
>JBMUAP010000273.1:0-4932 GCA_049454155.1 Blastocatellia bacterium | reverse complement strand
CTCGTCCTCCTGATTATTTTCATGGTCACGGCACCGATTCTCCAGACGGGGATCCAGGTCAATCTCCCGAAGACCCGCCAAGCGCGCCCCCGCGAAGTCACCCAACGGGCCTTGATTCTCTCGGTCGATCGGGAAGGGCAGATCTACCTCAGTGGTCCGGGCGAGCGCCAGCCAGTCAACATCAACGATCTGCCCAAGCTGCTCGCCGAGCGGTTGGCCAAGGTGGAGGACCGGCGTGTCTACCTGCGGGGGGACGGGGAGACCCCCTACCGGATCATTGCGTACGTGCTTGATCAGGCGAAACAGGCCAATGCCAATGTCAGCCTGGTGACGGAACCGACAGAGAAGGCAGCGAAGTAGGACGGGAGTGCGTCGGCATTGGACCAGAAGCGGAGCGTCAATCTGGATCAGCGATGGGGAGCGATTCTCTCCGCCCTCTTGCACGTCGCCCTGCTCGTTCTCGGGGGGCTCTTTCTGCACCAGCCATCATCGACCGAGATCGTCGCCGCGGGAGAGGGGAGCGGTGAGGGCGGAGGGATGATCGAGGTCGGGGTCGTCGATGCCGGTCAACTTGGCTTGAGCTCCCGCCGGGCTGTCTCCCTGCCAGGAGAGGAACGGGACCTTCCCAACAACGAATTGGTCGAGACGCAGCGTCCTGACCCCTCCGATGAGGCGGAGGTGCTCCCGACGGATCAGCCGCGCGATCGGCGACCGACCGATCCTGCTGTGCGACAAATCGACCGGCCTACCCCACGACAGACGGAACAGCTGGTGACTCAGACCCCACAACGCGGACTCTCCCCGAATACCAACGTCGAGGTCGGGCGCTCGTCGGGCTCTCCCGTTCCCTCGATGACCGGGGGCATCGGGGTTGGGAGCGGGGCCGGGCGCGGTGAGGGCGGCCTTCCAGGCGGCTCTGAATACGGTCGTCGCATTCAGCTCATCCTCAGCCGCAACTACAATCCGCCGGCCGTCTCGACCCCCGGGACCGAGTACGTCATCGTCGAATTGCGCATCGCCCGGGATGGTCGCATCCTCTCCTTGACTGGTGGGCGCCTCGATCCCCGATCGCTCAAGCGCCGCAGCCCCCTTGATCTCGTCAACTATGCCGCCGAACGGGCCGTCATCGCTTCCAACCCGCTTCCCCCTTTCCCAAATGGATTTTTGTTGGGGTCGCAAGAGGCGACGGCGGAAATTTGGTTTCGTTATCCCAAATAATCGGGTACCCTGTCGCCTCTGGAGAAGAGTGTGACCAAGGAATGATGTCTCCTGGAGCCATGAAGAAATACCAAGCTCACTTACCCAAGATTGTTTCGGCAATGTCCAAGATATGCCCGCGCCAGGGTTTGTCCCACTTGACGATTCTCGCGCTGGGCCTGCTCTTGTTGCTCGCCCTCTTCAGTGGGGGCGGGGCCCCTATCGTGCAGGGGAAACAACTGGTCGGCCAAGGAACCCAGGACGACCTCAAGCGGCAGATCGGGACCATTCTGGTGACGCCCGGTGCTGGCCCGACGTTGGCTATCGCCGATTTTCAGGCCCGTTCCACCGGGATTGCCGAGCCGCTCGAGACCTTCAACACGGTCCTCTGGGATGACCTCCAATTTGCTGGCGTGACCAACCTGATCGGGAAGAGCCTCTACCCGAAGACGTTGCTGGCCGATCCGGCCTCGCTGCGCTACGAGGAGTGGGAAGCCGATCCCGTCAAGGCCGACTACCTTGCCTTCGGCAGCCTCATCGACGCGACGACCGCCCAAGGATTCCTTTACGATATCAAGACGCGCCAGGGGCTGTTGACGGCACAACTGAGCGGAACCCCGCGCGAGATGGCCCACCAGTTGGCCGACCAGATCGTCCAGCTCTTGACCGGTCAACCCGGGATTGCTCAATCCAAGATCGCCTATATCGCCAACCGGGAAGTCCAGCTCATGGACTACGATGGATACGGGAGTCGCCCGTTCTCCCGCGAGGGGGCGATCACCCTCTTTCCGGCCTTCTCACCAGATGGGAAGCGGCTGGCCTATGTCTCCTACCGATCGGGCTACCCGAATGTGGTGATTCGTGGGGAGGACGGTCTCCTCCTCGGATCGACCCAATTCCGTGCGACGACCACCTCGCCATCGATCGGCCCGGACGGTCGGCTGGTCTTCTCCTCCAGCAAGGATGGCTCCGGAATGGATCTTTATGTGTCCAATTCCGACGGATCGAACGCGCGACGCTTAACCAATACACGAAAATCGATTAACATCTCCCCGCGCTGGAATCCACGTACGGGTCTCGAAATCGCGTTTATTTCGGATCGAGGGGGAAGCCCACAGGTCTACTTGATCGGGGCCGATGGGACCAATGAGCGCCCTCTGCTCAGCCTCGGTGGCAAGATGGACTCGCCATCCTGGTCTCCGGATGGTCGATTCCTGGCCTTTACGTGGGATGGTGGAGGCGGTCCGTTTCACATCTATCTGGCGGAGATTGCTACGGGGCAAGTCTTGCGGCTCACCCGCGAGGGCCGCAATGAGAACCCCGCCTGGTCTCCGGACAGTCGCCATCTTGTTTTTCAGTCGAATCGGACCGGCCGGTGGGAGATCTGGGCCATGCACGTTGACGGGAGCGCTCCGCGACAATTGACCCGGAGCGGAGGACGCGCCCCTACCTGGGGTCCCTGATGACTTTCGCCAGCGTAGGAATTACTCCGAGAGGCCCAACGTGAGTCTCGATAGGTTTTGAATTGTTTTGATACGGTTGGATGTTGTTACCCGGGCGCTCAATCGATGTGCCCAGGCTTTTGACGGACATACCATAATGCAAGGAGAACGCCCAATGTCGAAGAACATCAGACGGATGACAGTCGGATCATCCATGTTGTTGCTGGCTCTGTTGATTGCCGGCTGCGCGCCCCCCACCGCCAAGATCAAGGTGTCGCGGCAGGAGGTCAACGCTGGGGATCCGGTGACGGTCAGCTGGGAGACCAACAAGGCGAAGGTGGTCGAGGTCAACGGCGAAAAGGTCGAGAAGATTGGCGCCAAGACCGTCACCCCTTCGGCGTCGACGACCTATGAGGTGGTCGCCCGCCGCGGCAAGAAAGAAGCGCGGGACAAGGCCAGCATCAATGTCGTCGTCGTCAAGCCTCCCATGCCGACCGTCAGCCTGCGGGCCGAGCCCAACGCCATCGACCTTGGCAAGAACACGGTGCTGCGCTGGGAGACGTCCAATGCGACAACCGTGACCATCTCCGGGCTTGGTGAGGTCGCCGCCACTGGGCAGCGCGAGGTGAGTCCGCGGGTCTCGACGACCTACACGGCGACGGCGATCGGAGCCGGGGGCAATGCCACGGCGAGCGTGCGGGTCACGGTCAGCGATCCCCCTCCGCCGGTCGAGCGTCCCCGGGTGACGGCGCCGGTTGAGCCTCCGATTGCCGAGCAGTTCCGCGGCATGATGCGGTCGATCTTCTTCGAGTACGATCAGTCCGACCTGCTGCCAGCCGAGCAGGACCAGTTGCGTCGCGCGGCGGAGTGGCTCAATCTGCCGGCCAACCGCGGGATCATCTTCCGTATCGAGGGCAACTGCGACCCGAGGGGAACCGCGGAGTACAACCTTGGTCTGGGGAACCGGCGTGCCGAGACGACCAAGGAGTTCTTGGTCAGCCTGGGAGTCGATGCGTCCCGCATCGAGATTACCAGCTATGGCCTGGAGAAGGCGTCGGGAACTGACGAGGGGCTCGCCAGCGCTCCTCCCTCCTGGGCCCACGATCGCCGCGCAGACTTTGTCTATGTGCGGGGGGGCGAGCGTCCCTAACGGCGCTCCCGCCTGACCAACTGCCACGTGTTTGACCCAGGAGCACCCTGCCGGTTGCTTTCCGACTCTTTTCGGAGGCCGCTCGCGGGGTGCTCCTGCCTTGTTTACTCCCCCCGCCATCGGGGCTCACCTTCGAGGATCTATGCGCAATCATTGGTTCCGTGTTGTCAGTGGGCTGACCCTCTGCCTGCTGTGTCTCTCCTTCAGCTCGCCGTCGGTGCTGGCCCAGAACAGAGAGACGCGAGACAAGATCGACCGCATGGCGATTCAACTCGAGGAGTTGAAGACCGAGATGATCCTGCTCCAACGACAGGTCCAGGCCATGCTCGAGACATTCAACAAAACGAGCGGGGAATTGAATACGCTGGTCGTCCAGATGAGCGACAACCTTTCGGCGACCCGCCGCGCCCAGTCGGCGATCTCGACCAACACCAATGAGACGGGGACGCAGGTGGTCGCGATGGGGGAACGGATGACCGCCACCAACCAGCGGATGGAGCGCCTCTCCGAGCAGTTCGCCCAGTTGCGCAAGGTGATCGAAGATATTCCCAAGATGCCAACCTTCGCGCAGATCACACCGGGCAATGCCGAGCAGCTCTTCGCCGCAGCCTACAGCGATTTCTCGCGTGGCAACTATGACCTCGCCCTCTCCGAGTTCAACCAGTATGTCGAGACGTTCCCCACCTCGGAACTCGCCGACAACGCCCAGTACTGGATCGCGGAGATTCGGGCTGTCCAGAAGAAATGGCCAGAGGCGGCCGCAGACTACGAGAAGGTCTTCTCGATCAGCCCGACCGGCGACAAGGCTCCCCTCGCGATGTTCAAGCGGGGAGGAATTCTCTTCGATCTGGAGATGAAGGACGACGCGGTCGCGCAGTGGCTCGCGCTGCTGCAGGCCCATCCGAACAGCCCCGAGGCGGCACTGGCGCGCCGCCGGCTGGAGGAGGTTGCGCCGGAGTCGCTCGTTGTTCCCGAACCGACGCCCACGACGCGCCGCCCGCCGACGACACGTGGACGCAGACCTTGATCAGGTCCCTCTTGGCCAGTCGCCGACTGGTCAGGGGGAACTGCTCACGGAGAGGAAGATCAGAAAAGAGAAGATTGCACCATCGAGATCCGAAGAGGAGATGGGGGAGGAAGGTT
>JBMUAP010000272.1:0-4937 GCA_049454155.1 Blastocatellia bacterium | reverse complement strand
CCGGAAGCGGGGCATTGATGTTGCGGGATCGGAATTGGTTGATTCCGCGCGTCGAAATGTAGGTCAGAGTCCCGATCAGGCCACCGAAGAGCTGCTGCTCCACCCCGAGGCTGGTATTGACCGTGTAAGGTGCCTTGAGGGTGGGGTCAAGAACGCGGAGGACGGTATTTCCAATCTCGAGCGTCGGGCTCCCGATGAACGGGTCCTCGGGGTTAAAGACCGGGTTGCGGATGATGATGCTCTCTTGCCGCTGCCCATCGAAGCGGAGGGTGTTCTCGTAGAGGCCTCCGCTCAATCGGCTGAAGAAGATCCCCCCTCCGAGCCGAATCGTTGTCTTGTTGCTTTTGAAGGGAGACCAGGCGATTCCGACCCGGGGAGCAAAATTGACCCGATCCTGCAGGACATTCTGAAATTCGTGACGCACCCCATAAGAGAGGGTGAAGTTTCTCGCGATCCGGAAATCGTCCTGCGCGAACCAGCTCGCGCGGTACACATTGTAAGCAACGAGCGGATTGCCTCGGTTGACGCTGTACTGAGTAGCACGCGCTTGTGAATTGCCGGGATTGTTGACGGCAAAACGGTACTGTTCAAGACTGGAAAAGGTGTAGGTTCCGTTGAAGTTGCTCCCGCTGAGGTTGCGGACGCGATCATACTCGATCTGGAATCCTCCTTTGAGCGTGTGCTTCTTGCCATCGCTATAGGTCAGAAAGTCTTGCCATTCGAGAGAAGTTGTCCGGGTATCGTTGGGGCAGCAGGTCGAACCTCCACCATTGAAGGAGTCGAGAACGTTGAGCGCAAGGCTGTCGGTGCGGGCGGAAAGCTCTCTGGTATCGTGGTCAAATTGGATGCGCGACTCATGGATCAACTTGGAATTGATGATCCAAGTCTCCCCGAGGCGAATGTTGTGGGAGCGTCCGTAGGAGTCTGAGCCACGCTCGGGCAGGAGCTGACTTCCGCCTCCACCTCCGCCACCACCACCGCCCCCGAACCCTCCTCCGCCAAAGCCAAACCCGAAGCCCCCACCGAAGCGGACAGCAAACTCGCGATTGAGGGCGTTGGTCCGCCGATAGTCATATCTAATGTTGAGGGTGTTGTTGCTATTGAGCAAAAGATCGAAGCGGGCACCGAGCGACGTCGTCTCATTGATCCCCGGGACGTTGATCGAGAGGGGGCCCGTCAGGGTCGTCGCGACCGTCGGGTTGCTGCCATCGGTCTGGTTGTAGTCAGCGTTGACCTGGAAGGAGATCTTCTTCGGGATCAGGGGACCGCCAAAGTTGAACCCGTACTGCTGCTGGGTTGCCTCGGGGCGCACGAGCGCGAAGGCGTTCCGGGCATCGGTGCCCGAGTTGCGGTAGCCAAAACGGCCCGAGCCGCGCCAGCGGTCATTGCCGGGCTTGGTGATGATCTCGACCCGGGAAAAACCAGGATTTGAAAACTCCGCTGAGAAGGGGTTCTGGTTGATGCGAATCTGCTGGATCGAATCCTTCGGAGGGAGCCGGCCGCCACTGAAGCCGTCGACGAGAATCTGCGCGCCGCCCATACTGCCGGCGGCCGAGCCGCCCAGTGCGTTGAGAAAGTCCCGCAAGTCATCCTCGTTATCGGGCAGATTCTCAATGAACTCCTCACCAAGGACGGTCGCGGACATGTTCTGATCCGGCTCGGTAGAGATGGTCGAGGTGTTGGCGGCGACCTCCTGGACGATATTGACCGCGGCAACGGTCATGACAATCGTCAGGACAGATTCCTGAGTGGGGATCTGAAGTTGGGTGTTGAGGTATGGCGCAAAGCCCTCGAAGGTACTGGCGATCGTGTAGGTTCCTGGGGGAATTCCCGTAAGGGAGAACTCGCCGTTGTAGTTGCTCGTGGTCTTTCGCTCCCGTCCATCCTTGCCGGTGACGCGGACCTCGGCGTTGGGAATGACCGCCCCAAACTCGTCGACGACCTGACCGCGCAGCACTACCGTCTGAGCCAGTCCGCTCTGCGTCGAAAAGAGCAATAGAACCAGGGCGGTGAGAAGGAGGGTTCCTCCCCTCCGCACTCCATCCCGATGACGTGCCCACATCCAAACTGGGAAGTCCCGTTGAAAATCCAATCTCGCCATAATCCTTCCGCTCCCTCTCTTTGATCTCTCAGATCATCATTGTTCTGTGTCGCCTGCTTGGCGTTCTGTTCGGCTCTCCGGATCCGAGACGGGTCTGGGCAGACCAGGGACGGTCTGTCGTGCCGTTTCGTCGGATCAAGGAGGCCGTCGTCAAGTACGAGTTGGGCTTGGGTGGAGTTACATCTTTCCCGGAGAAGAATTGTAAATCTCTGGTAAACCAGGGAGGGGAGAGCTGCGGAGGGAGGAGCCCGGACGATAGATTGACAGGGTCTCCACTTTGACGTAGCGTAACAATATTATTTTGAGAGGGGAGACAACGCTCCCGTTTGCCATGGCGAGTGTCATTGAAACTGTCACCAGGATGAATTCCCCAACTCGACGCCAAAGCCTCATTGGTCATCGCCCGAAGAACAGCCCACAAGGAGTGGGCGAGCGTACGGGGGGAGAGGGAGTGTCCAATCACGGAGTGGGGAAGGAAGTGGGTGGGAACCATGCCGAATAGAAGTCGAAGAAGCGTCCTTTCCGCGCTGTTCATCCTCGGTGGACTGGTCGGTGTCGGACTGGGGGGGAGTGCGATGGAGAAGAAAGCGTCGGGGAGCGAGGAGCCGCAAACACCTTTCGAGGAGCGGGTGCAGCACCGTTACGCGGAGAACAAGGGAGTCAAGATTCACTACGCGGCGCTGGGTGAGCCGAGTGCGCCGCTGATCGTCATGATCCACGGCTTCCCAGACTTTTGGTATACCTGGCGTCACCAGATGGAGGCCCTCTCGAAGGAGTACTACACCGTCGCCCTGGATCAGCGGGGGTACAACCTGAGTGACCGGCCGAAAGGCGGCGAAGAGTACCAGATGAGCAAGCTCGTCGAGGACGTGCGGGCAGTGATCCGCGCCTGCGGCCGCGAGCGCGCAATCGTCGTCGGCCACGATTGGGGAGGCGCCGTCGCCTGGTCCCTGGCGATGATCTCTCCCGAGTCTGTCGAACGCCTGATCATCCTCAACCTCCCCCACCCGCGGGGGCTGGCCCGGGAACTGGTGCGGAATCCGCAACAGCAGAAGAACAGCCAGTACGCGCGGAACTTCCAGCGCCCGGAGGCCCACCTCAGCCTCAAGGCCGAGCAGTTGGCGGCCTGGGTCACCGACCCAGCGGCGAAGGCCCGCTACATCGAGGCCTTCCAGCGGTCCGATTTCGAGGCGATGCTCCATTACTACAAACAGAACTACCCGCGAGAGCCCTACACCGAACCGACTGGTCCCGTCATCAAGGTCAAGGCTCCTGTCCTCATGATCCACGGACTGCAGGACTGGGCCCTGCTACCGGGAGCACTCAATGATACGTGGGAATGGCTTGAGCAGGATTTGACGCTGGTGACCGTCCCTGGGGCCGGCCACTTTGTGCAGCAGGATGCAGCGGAGACGGTCAGCCGCACCATGCGCATGTGGCTCAACCGCTAGCCGGACCGGGATACCGGGTGAGAAGAAGCAGAAGAATCTGGCAGATGGAGGAGAAGGAACGATGAAGTTGGCGTTGCGAGGTGGAACACCGGTACGAACGAGCCCCTTTCCCGCTTGGCCGATCTACGATGGCCGGGAGGCGGCCGGGTTGCAGTCGGTACTTGAGAGCCGGAACTGGGGAGGATACCCCTGTCCAAACGACTTGGCGCGGGAGCTGGGGAAGCGATTCGCGGTGGCGCACACGGCCAAGTACGGCGTGGCGGTGACGAACGGGACGGTCTCGCTCGAACTGGCGCTCCAGGCGGCCGGAATTGGGTATGGCGATGAGGTGCTGGTGCCGGCCTATACTTGGGAAGGGACGGCGGCGGCGGTCCTCTTCTCGGGAGCGACTCCGGTCTTCCTTGACGTCGATCCGGAGACCTACTGTCTCGACGCAAACCTCATCGAAGGTGCGCTGACGCCGCGAACGCGGGCGATCATTCCGGTCCATCTCGGATTCCGCTTCGCGGATATGGACGTAATCATGGCAATCGCCAAGCGTCATCAGCTCTTTGTCCTGGAGGATTGTGCCCACGCGCACGGGGGGCGCTGGAGAGAGCAGGGAGCGGGCTCGATCGGCCACGCTGGCAGCTTCTCGTTCCAGACGAGCAAGTTGATGACGGCTGGGGAGGGTGGGATGGTCACGACCAACGATATTGAGCTCGCTGACCAGGTGATCCGCCTCGCCAACTGTGGCCGTCCCCCGCGGCGAGAGACACAGGGCAAACCGGGGCTGGGCCACAACTACCGGATGACAGAGTTTCAGGCGGCGATCCTGCTGGCACAACTGGAGCGGCTCGAGGAACAGACGCTCCTGCGCGAGCGGCTGACGGCACGACTCGAAGCCGGGCTGGCCGGGCTCCCGGGCATCTCCTGCCTGCCGCGGGATGAGCGCATCACCCGACAAGCGAGCTACCATTACGTCTTCCGCTTCCACCCGGAGGCCTTCCCAGGGGTCCATCGCGACGCCTTCGTCGTCGCCCTCAAAGCCGAAGGAATTCCATGTGATGGGCGGTTTTATGAAGCGGTCTACCGATCGTCGCTCTTCGAGTTTGCGGCGGAGAAATACCCGGGATGGGCGGAAGGAAGACGGGATTTCTCCTGTCCGGTTGCCGAACGGGCGGGGTACGAAGAGTCCGTCTGGCTCCCCCACCAGATCTTCCTTGGCGGAGAGCGGGAGGTGGATGACTTGGTGGCCGCCATCCGCAAGGTGGTCGAGCACATCGGCGAATTGGCCCACTTCGAGGACGAACGGATCCGGATCCAAGGAATGTCACGGGCCCAGCGGGCCCTCCTCGAGGTCAAGCCTCCTTATTAGGAGGGGCGAGGGGCGAGGGGTGAGGGAC
>JBMUAP010000271.1:0-4937 GCA_049454155.1 Blastocatellia bacterium | reverse complement strand
TTGGCGCGAGTCACTCCTCAACCTTCTTCTCTGTGTTCTCTGTGCCTCGGTGGTGGAATCATGTCTTCCGTTCTGACATCAGTCTCTGATCGGTCTGGTCCACTTTCTGATTTCCCTCTCCGTGAGTAGTTACCATTTGAGATCCCATTACGCAGAGATGGACTGCTGGATTGCGGAGAGGTCTTCTCGGCCTCCCTCCCAATCGCGCGGCAACATCTCCAGGAAGAAATCGAACTGCGCCCGCACCGAGTCGATCTCTTTCTGATCAGCGCGCCCGTGGAGTGCGTCGCGGTATAACGCCTCGATCCGCGCGACGTCCTCATCTGTCAATGGCCCTTTGAATAAGGCGACCAGCAGCTCAGCATCCGGCGTGTGGAGCCGCTTCCAGACGTCATCGGACTGCTGCGTCTTCGCCGCTGTCTGGAGAATCTCGCTCAATTCTTTGGTGAGCGTTGAGTCCGCCTCGTCGCCGGACGGAGGCTTGGATTTCGCTCGGTGTTGCCGGATGACATACTCACAACTCAACCAGTTGAGACCGGGATAGGGATCCCCCTGCCCAGATCGCTCTTTCGAGACCTCGTACGCTTCCTGGTACTTTCTTGCTGCATGTTGCAGCCTCTCTTGTCTCGACTTCGACGGTTTCTCGAACTGGGCCCAGCGCTTGTAGAGGCTCCCAAAGAGAGCGAGAAGCTCCTGTGTTTCATTTGTTTCGTTCAATCGAGAAAGGGTGAGGAGGATCTGCTCTGCTTCAAGGAGCCTCTCCTTGGTCTTCTCGGGTGGCAGAGGGGCCTGATCTTTCGGCGTGAGCGACCGGACAAGCAGATTGGCAAACTGTTGCAAGGTCGACAGAGAGACGAGCCCCGACTCGTGCTGCTTCGCCAAGCGATACAAGTCAATCGCGCGATCAAAATCGCCCAGCGAGCCCCAGCAGTCGCCCAATACCCCGAGCATCTCCCCATCGAGCCAGTCTGGCGAGAGGGCATTTTGCAGATTGCCGAGCTGCTCGGAGATCTGTGCAGACGGATGCCCCTCCCTCACGTCTTCCCGCAAGACCCCCAATCGATCCTTGGCTTCCCGCTTCGTCGACGGTTCCGACCAAGTCCGCGCTGGCGCCTCTCCATTGGGAAGCCGCAATTTGAAATCGGGATTGCCATAGCACTGATAGGCGCCCCAGGTATTGGACTGGGGGTAACGAGTATAGACATCTTCCCGGGCGAGCTTGACGGCCTCCCCAAAACCTTTCCCTTGCAGCATCTGCCGGTAGAACACATCGGCAAAGGTGAGGGCCGCCTGATCATCGATGGCCCACCCCGCAGCAACCACCGCCTTGACCCCCATCTCGATCAGCTCCTGAGACAAGCTGGCCGCAAACCGGTTCCATTGAGTCTGCTGTCGCTCCATCACCCCGAGATGGCAACAGTTGAGGAAGACCAGATCCGGCAGGGTGCGGAGCTGCCGAAACTCGGCAGGGCCGAGCCAGAGCCCCTCCCCAAGCATCAATCCACTGTTGGTGGGATTCGCCGCATCGAAGTGGCCGTGTCCGGCAAGGTGAATGATCCGGTACTCCCGCTCGAAGAGCCGAGTGAGGGTGGTCAACGGATCTTTCTGAATGGCCGTTTGCACATCGTACTGATTTTGCGTCAACAGAGTGGTGACCTGATCTGCCTCCCGCATGGCCCACTCCAGTTGGCCGGCTCCCGAGTCCAACTGCGGATCACCGATCACGAGAACATCGTTGCTGTTGGCCGAGGGGCGCAGCGGGCGTGGGCGGTCTGTCACGAGCTGCCGAATCATGCCACGCCCCCGGGCAATCGGTCGGACCTCCTCGCGGGAGCGGTAGGCCATCAGCTCCCACGGATAGTTGGCGGCCTCTCCATCAACGACGAGGACGAGGTCTCCCTGTGAGAGCAACTGGTCCTTGTAGGTCACCGGTACCATCAATTCAAAGAGTGCCGTGCTCAGGTCGGAGTCGTTCTCGGACCGATGGATCGAGCGCTCAACCAGCCGGTCGATCAATCTGCGCTGGGTGATCAGCTCCTCCTCTTCGACCCGGGCTCGGTCCGTGAGGACCGTCAGACGCATCCTCCTCTCCGGCGTCGGTGTCCCTGCGGGAGCGTCTTCGACCGTGATCTTGACGCGACGCCACCACCCAGAGGCAAAGAGGTCGGCCGGGCGCTGGGGACGTCCCCCGCGCTTCGACTTCAAATAGGGGGATTCAAGAATCAACCTCGCCTGGTCAAGGTCGAGTGGAGGATTCTGGAGGATCTCCTGGGCCGCGACGATCGCCTGGGTCGCAATGTCCTCATACAGCTCGACGATCTCAAGAGCGCCAATGCGCACCCTGACGGTCGATTCTCCCGTCGTGGCGCCCCCTTTCGGCGACCCGACCGATTCGAGCAACCGGTTGGCCTGGATCACGCCCTGCAGAATCGCCTGGACCGACTCGCGCACGCTCAACTGGGAGTTGCTGTAGGTTCCCAACAACAAGGTGCTGAGAGAGACCGTCCCCTCTTTGGCAACATCCCCACGGGCCTGCCTCTTTTGCTGGCAGCGCAGGGCATAACGCACGGCGGCCTCGGCCACCACGGCCCGGATCTTTTCCCGGGTCAACTGCCCGACCTCTCCCAGTCCCAGGACCAGCGCCCCCTTGAGGTGTTTCGTCTGGGGGTCGACGGCGTCGAAGATCTCGACGGTCCCTTCCGGCCCTGGATAGAGGCCGAGCTGGAACATCCGCGAGAGCTGCCATCCCAAGAGGCGGTCAATATGGGCCTCGGCTCCGACGATCGCGTCCTCCCGGTAATGGCCGACCATGATCGGGTAGGAGGCATCGCGCAGGTTGGCGTGGACGACCGAAAGGTGGAGGGTCGGGACCTCCTCTTGTTCCGGCTCCATCCCGATCGCGCTGGCGATCAGATCTTCTTTGGTGGGGAAGAAGGAGGGGATCTCCGCCTCCGGATCGAGAAACTCCTCCGGCTTCTGCGAGAGGGGAAGAGCTTCCCGGAGGTGGCGGGTCATTCCCCGTTCGAGCAACTCCAAGAGCCCTGGAAAGGACGCCGGATGGTCGGCCAAGTTCCCGTGGCCAGCGAGGAGAGACCAGGTACGAACCTTGTCGAGTTTGGCCTGCTGATGGGTGACACGCCCATCTCCCGGCGCACCGGCGAGAAAGACGAAGGGGTCGCGGTCCTCGCGCAGCTCGCTCGGCGTCAGCGATGCCTCGCCAACGACCAGCACCATCGTCGTCCGATCCGCTTTCTCGAGCGCCCGATCGAGCTCCTCCCGAACTTGGCGCGCCTCTTCCAACGCCGTCGGAGCGGGGCGCTGGGCAAGCTTCCACCGGCTCCACCCCTCCGGTTGGAGCAGCCTCTCGGGAAGCAGCTCGAGCATCCCGGGAAAGCTGCGGAAGAGGGCTGGCAGATCCTGCCCCTCCCCCTCCAGATCGAGCATGGCCAGTTGATGGATCAACCGGACCTCTCCCGCGAGGAGCCGGGCGATCCAGTAGCTTCCCCGATTCGGCGTGCCGAGCATGAGCAGCCGCCCGCCCCGTTCGCTGACCCGCCGCCAGAGATCCGGCTCCATCGCCATCATCGACCGCACGACGAGCCCCCCTGCCGAATGGCCGAGAAAACGAACCGGGTTGGGCGAGCCATCCAGCTCCTCCCAAACCCTCTTCGCCAGCTTCCGGGCGGCCTCCTTGATCGATCGGCGCCAGTCGTAGGGGAAGGGGACGACTTGGTACGCTCCCCCGAGATGGTCGATCAAGCGGTCATAGGCTCCCGGCAGGAGTGCCTTCGCTTCGAGTGGCTGGTCCAGCTCGAGCCCCGTCAATCCCTGCTCTCCGATGGTCACCGGATCAAGCCAGAGCGCTCTCTCTCCGGCCCATAACTGGGAGCCCATCATCCCCGGCAGCAGAAAGAGGGTCCCCTTCTGCTCCGGGAAGCGCTCGACTTGCGAACGCCTCTGGGAGGGGCTCGCCCCTCGTTCCCGGATCAAGGGAGCGAATCCGACATCCGCCACTTTCTGACAATCCTCCGCCGGGGCGAGCAAATAACCAGCGATTCGGCTGCGCGTGTCGAGGTTCCGGAAGTAGTTGAAGTGGCTGACCTCTCGTCCCTCATCCTCGTAGACCGTTGCGCTCGTGCGGCGCAGCCCGCCCTTCATCGCCGCGCAGTTGACCACCAGATCGTGGTCCTCCCGGAAGAAGCGGTCTGTCAGAAAGACCGTCAAGCGTTGGAGCAGATCGCCCCCCTCGATGTCCCCCGCCACCACTGCCAGATCGGACTTCGTCGACAGATCGAGGTTGTTGAGCGTGTAGACCAGGGGGGACCCCGGCATCATCGCTTCAATGCCTGGCAAGACCTTCGGATCGGTCCGGCGCTTGACCAATTCGAGAACGAGGGACTTGATGACCCGGTAGGTTGGGCTGGCGGAGAAGACCGGGATCGCTCCCAGCAGGTTGAGCAGCAGCGAGAGGGTCAGGTCGAGCCGGCCGGCGAGGGCGACCGTTCCCCGTGCCGGACAGGCGACCCGCACAAACTTGTCAATCTTGAACTGCTTCTTCGGCAACAGCGTGAGCAGGGCCTCGAGATCTTGACGATCCTCCTCCCGATCCGCCTCACGCCACGGACGCAGCAACTGCGCGATCTTCCCGCTGGCGGTCGCGGGATCGAGCAACTCCTCCATCTGCCCCAGACAGAGCAGCTCCCCCACCAATCCCCCCCGGGAATGGGAGAGCAGGTGGAGGGTCGCCTGCTCGGGGAGCAGCTCGGCCAACTCCAACGCCTTGCGGATCGGGCTCTCGGAGAAGGTGCGGTGCTCATACCCCAACATCCGCTCCGGATAGCGGGTCTTCAACTTCTCCCATTCGACCGAGTCTCCCAGCTTGAGCGTGTCCCCCGCGTGGCGAACCCCCAATTGCCCAAAACTCCCGACGGTGCTCG
>JBMUAP010000270.1:0-4984 GCA_049454155.1 Blastocatellia bacterium | reverse complement strand
CAACCAGGTCAACCAGGTCAACCAGGTCAACCAGGTCAACCAAGTCAACCAAGTCAACCAAGTCAACCAGGTCAACCAGGTCAACCAAGTCAACCAGGTCAACCAGGTCAACAAGGCCAGCAAGGCCGACAGGGCGGGGCCAGCGGAGACGCCGAGACCCCGGCCGGTCGGCTCGACCCATCAGGTGCCGAAGGCGGATCACGCCAACCGGGCAATGGCGGACAGCCCGCCTCGACACAGAACGCCCAAACCAGCGCCGGCGGCGGCCCCCTGCGTGGTTCGGACCGGCGTCAGACCAACTCCGATCTGCGCCAGTTCCTTCGGGATGCCGAAGACCTGCGCCGCGCCCTTCCCCGCGACCGGGAGCTGGGTGGCGCACTCGATCGGGCCCTCCAGGGGCTGCGCCAAGCCGCCGACAGTCCCCTCCGCGACGACTCTGCCACCGCCGCCCTTCTTCGCGAACAGGTCGTTGCGCCCCTGCGGTCGATTGAAGTCGAGCTGGCCAAGCGGCTCCAAACCCTCGTCGGCCAGAATCAACTCCGCCTTTCCGACCCGGGAGAAGCCCCAGAACGCTACCGCAAACTGGTCGACCAGTACTACAAGCGGCTCTCCACCCAGGACCGCTGACTCTCCCAGAGTATCCCCCCTGCGCAGCGAGGTGTCCCGCCCAAGGGGACACCTCGCCCAGATCCCCCCGACATTTCCCTCCCTGCGCGTGAGCTTCACCTTGACCTTGGTTGGAATTGGGAATAGACTCTCAAACATCAAGGCTAGCTTGCTATTTCATGGACAGAAGACAAAAAAAAGACAGTACATAAGTACAATATAATCAAAAAGATCCTGCCTAACAGGAACGACAATAAAATAACGAGAAGATCTGCCCCGGTCGGAGGCAGACCTCTGATCTGGGTGGAGCCACTCGTGCCTAACCTTGATCCCCGGAAAGCCTGGAGACTGACCTCGTCGGTTCCCCTCGCGAACCGGGCTACCCATTGTAAGGAGAACGACGAAATGCACCACCCTGGCAAAACCGCCGGGCAGCTGGTCAAGATGCTCAGTTCAGTCTTGGCGGTGATCCTCACCGCCGTGCTGACGTCGAATCTTGCCGGCGCTCAGGTGTTGTACGGATCACTGGTCGGGACTGTTACCGACCAAGCCGGCGCAGTTGTCCCCAGCGCGACAGTGACCATTACCGACAAGGGTACGGGTCAGACTCGCGAAGCGGTGACCGATGCCGAAGGGAACTACAATATCCGGAACATCCTGCCCGGTACCTTCGATCTGAAGGTCACCAAGCAGGGGTTCTCGACCTACTCGACCACCAATCTGACGGTCACCGCCAACAGTGTTATTCGACTGGACGCGGCGATGAAGATCGGTGACGTCTCGGAAATCGTTTCGGTCACCGCGACCGCGACGGTCCTCCAGACGGAGTCGGCGACGGTCAAGTCGGAGCTGAGCGGCAAAGAGATCCAGACGATGCCGATGAACGCGTATCGGAACTACCAGGCTCTCATCAACCTGGTTCCCGGCTCCACGCCGGCAGCGTTCCAGAACGCGAACACCGACACTCCCGAGCGTGCCCTGACGACCAACATCAACGGGACCGCCCGCAACAACAACAACACCCGCCTTGATGGCGCGCAGAGCGTCAACATCTGGCTGCCGCACCACTCGGCCTACGTCCCCCCCTCGGAATCGGTTCAGGAGGTCAACGTCTCCACGAACAACTTCGATGCCGAGCAGGGACTGGCGGGCGGCGCTGCTGTCCAGGTGATCACCAAGTCCGGAACCAACGAGTTCCACGGGTCGGCGTTTGCCTATCACGATAACCACTTCTTCCGTGCGAAGAACTCCTTCTACCCGACGACCGTCGCGGGTGCTCCCAATCCGAACAAGCCGAAGAACCTCCGCACGATCCCCGGTGCCACCCTCGGTGGTCCAGTGATCAAGGACAAGCTCTTCTTCTTCGGAAGCTGGGAAGGGATGTACGAGGGGACGATCGGTGACGGTTTCTTCACCGTTCCGACCCCGCAGATCCGTACCGGCGACTTCCGCGGCTTCAACACCAACATCTTCGATCCGTTCACGGGCAATCTGAACGGCACCGGACGTGAGATCATCTCCTGCAACGGAGTGGCGAACGTCATCTGTGCCAACCGGATCCACCCGGCGGCCTCGCGGATGCTGGGGTTGGTCCCGCAGCCCAACCTCCGCGATGGGGCTGGCAACTTCCTGGCGGTGGCCAATATGTATGCCTCGCAGCCGGGTGCGTTCGATCGAAACAACTACGACGTCAAGGTCAACATCAACCGGAATGAGAACCACCAGATCTGGACCAAGTACAGCCACATGAAGGCGGTGGTCGTGGGCAACTTCGCCCTCGGCGCGGCCGGTGGCGGTACCCTGGGTGCGGGTGGATCCGGCGAAGGGACCACCAAGTCGTACGTTGGTACGGTCGGCCATACCTGGACTCTCGGTTCAGGCCTCCTGATCGACGGGAACTTTTCAATTACCCATCGCAACCACAACACCATTCCGCCGGACTACGGCCAGAACGTCGGTCTCGACGTCCTGGGCATTCCGGGAACGAATGGTCCGGACATCCGGCAGAGCGGTACCCCCCAGTTCTTCTTCTCGGCCTACTCGGGTCTGGGAAATCAGAATGGCTGGAGCCCGGTCTTCCGCGATGAGCGCAGCTACACGTTCACCCAGAACGTGACCAAGCTCTCCGGCAACCACGACATCCGTTTCGGTGTCGACATCGTCAAGCACCTGCTCGATCACTGGCAGCCGGAAATCGGTGTCGGTCCGCGCGGAGGCTTCACCTTCAGCGGGAACACCACCGCGCTGAACGGCGGTGCCGGTCCGAACCAGTACAACTCGTTTGCATCCTTCCTGCTCGGTGTGCCGAACACCGTCTCGAAGAGCTTGCAGTACGAGGAGATGACCACCCGCGAGTGGCAGATGGGCTTCTACATTCGCGATCGCTGGCAGGCCAGCCGGAACCTGACGCTGACGCTCGGGTTGCGGTATGAGCTCTTCCCGATGATGACTCGTGCCGACCGCGGCGTCGAGCGCATCGACCTCAACAGCCCGGTTCGCCTCAACGCGGCCGGCAACCCGAACGGCGTCATGGACGTGCTGATCGGGGGACGGGGTGGCAATCCGAATGACCTGGGTGTCGGTTCGAGCAAGAGATTGTTCGCGCCGCGCGTCGGGTTTGCTTATCGTGTCGGCGACGACATGGTCGTTCGTGGCGGCTACGGGATCACCTATGACCCGATGCCGTTCGGCCGGCCGCTTCGTGGCTTCTACCCCCTCACCATTGCGCAGGATTTCGTGGCAACGGCTCTCGATCCGACGGCCAACGAGATCTTCACGCCGTGGGGCTTCACCTCTGCCAGTCGGACCCCTGGTCTGACAGTTGGGATTCCCAACTTCGGAGGTCCAGATCTGTCCACCGGACGCGTTCAGATTCCGGGTACGGTTCAGATGCGCAGCCCATATGAGGGAACTCTCAACCGTGGTTACATCCAGTCGTGGAACTTGATGGTTGAGCGCAAGCTCATCAGCGACATCAAGGTTGAGATTGGGTATGTTGGAACGGGTACCCGGAACCAGTTTGGTGACCTCAACGTCAACGTTGCGCAAGCACCAAACAGTGTGCGTCCCTTGCAGCAGCGGTATGGCCGTACGGCCAACACGCTGATGTGGGATGGATTCACCAGCACGTCCTATCACGCCCTGCAGGTGGCGGTCAATCGCCGTTACTCGAACGGGCTCTTCATCAAGGGTGCCTACACCTACTCGAAGTCGATCAACTTCTTTGACGATTCGGGTTGGGCAGGTCTTCCCCTCGTCAACGCCGGATCAGAGATCGGTCGCAACCGCGCTCTGGCTGGCTTTGACATTCCCCACAACGTTCAGATTGGCGCGGCCTATGAGCTTCCGTTCGGAAAGGGCAAGTCCTTTGCGACGGAGGGTGCCGCCGCGGCGATCCTGGGTGGCTGGAGTCTCTCGGGTGTTGGCAACATCACGGCAGGTCGTCCTCTGACGATCGGCGCCGCGGGTGGTTCGGTCAACTCTCCTGGAAACGGCCAGACCGCTGACTTGGTTGGTACGCCGAGCTTCCCGAAGAACACCGGGCCAGGTGCAACCTGGTTCGATCCGACGCCTTTCCGCCCGGTCGAGTTCTCGCCCGAGTGGCTCGCGTCGGTGGCCAATGGGACTCCGCGTCCGTTCCGCTGGGGAACACTCGGCCGGAACACCCTGCGTGGACCTGGCTATGCCAACCTCGATCTGTCGCTCGTTCGTACCTTCCGGATCACCGAGAAGGTGACGACCGACTTCCGGATCGATGCCTTCAACTTCACCAATACACCGTGGTTCGCCAATCCGGGAACCAACGCGTCGGCACCGACCCGCGACGCGCAGGGCAACATCCTGCGTGACGCTGCCGGTAACCTGCGCACCAACGGATTTGGAGAGGTTCGGGCCTCGAACCAGACGCAGCGTCAGATCCGCTTCGGCTTCCGAATCGGATTCTAAGCGACAAGTCGATGGAGAGGCCTCCCCCGGGGGGCCTCTCCCAATGCCTTCGAGCCCGCACGGCTGGGGAGACCCAATCGTGCGGGCTCTCTTCTTTTTTGTCACTACACAAAGAGAGGAAGAGCAGAAAGTGGAACAGGCCAACCAGCAACCAGCGTCTGAACGGAAGAGATGATTGCACTACCGAGTCAAAGAGATCCACGGGAAGAGGATAGGATCCCTTGAATTTCATGGATGCCGTGAATCGTTACTTTTTTGCAATTACTCTTGGCCAAACCCAGGTCCCAATTCTTCTTCTCGGTGATCTCTCTGTCTCTCACACCATTGACTCGAACGTTGCCACGTCGCCAAGGTCGTCCCAAACTTCGCCTTCTCTGTGATATCTGTGACTCTGTGGTGCTATGTTGTATTCTGTTCTAAAGTCGAACTCTGG
>JBMUAP010000269.1:0-4990 GCA_049454155.1 Blastocatellia bacterium | reverse complement strand
GATCTCTGGGAGCAGGCTTGGGGAGGACGATGCGGGCCGGAGGCCCGCGCACCCAGGGCTTGTGCCTGCCCCAATCTCGTTGAGGCGGGCAACTATTTCTTTCAAATCATTCTCAATTCTTCATTCTCCATTCTCCATTCTCCATTCTCCATTCTCCATTCTCCATTCTCCGGTCCAGGCAGCTCACCGGAGCCTTATCGATAGCGTGCAGCCAGTTCGTGGTAGACCCGCGCACTCCGCTCGACCGATTGGAGGGCCGCCCCGGACAAGGGCTTTTTAACCTGGGCGGGAGCGCCGGCGACGAGTGTTCGGGCGGGAACCTGTGTGCCCGGGGTCAGCACGCTCCCGGCGGCGACCATCGCCTGCGCGCCAACGTGCACCCCGTGAAGGAGGATCGCCCCCATGCCGATGACGGCCCCGTCCTCGACCGTGCATCCTTCGAGGAGGGCTCCGTGGCCGATCGTCACATTCTGCCCAAGAATCGTCGGGTGTTCCGGCGTCGTGTGGAGGACGGCGTTGTCCTGAATGTTGGTACCGGGCCCGATGACAATCCGCCCCTCGTCCCCGCGCAGGACGACGCCAAACCAGACACTCGCCCCGTCTCCCAACTCGACATTACCAATGACGACCGCCGTGGGGGCGAGATAGACGTCGCGGCCAATCGCTGGGGTCTTCCCCTCATATGCCAGGATCACCGGAGGTTCCTCCCTTGAGTGGGTCGGCCTGGGCAGCTCCTTCTGGGCGCATCGCCTCCCGCGCACTTCGGTAGAATGCAAGAAAGTAGCCCGCCATCGACCAACAAGACGAGATGACGACCAACCAGAGCAGCCCCCGCCCTCCCCCGTAGAGCAGCACTCGCCAGTCGTGCCAATTGACACTGCCCGATCCGAAGACGTGATCAAGTGCCACCCTCATCTCGGGAACGGTCCAGAACATCATCACGGGAAAGACGCGCGTCTCGACTGGAGGCCCGCCATTGACCGACGAGGTGATGAGGAGCGCAATCGCCACCACCTGCGAGAACATCTTCAATTTCCCAGCCCGGGAGGCGGGAATGGCCCACCCTTCCGCCGCCGCCACTGCACGCAGCCCCGTGACGGCAAACTCTCGCCCCACAATGATGACGACCGCCCACGCGGGCGCCAGCTGATTTTCGACGAGGGAGATGAAGGCCGAAGAGACGAGAATCTTATCCGCAATCGGGTCGAGGAGAATTCCCAGGCGGGAGACTTGTCGGCGCCGCCGCGCCAACCAACCATCCGCCACATCGGTCAAGGCGGCAAAGAGGAAGAGACTGACTCCGGCGATGTGTTGCGGCAACCCGACCCAGTCCTCGGAGAATCGCGTCAAGAGCACGACCACCAAGAGGGGAACGAGGATGATCCGCAAGAGCGTCAGCGAGTTGGGCAGGTTCATGCGGGTCGATCGTCTGTCCAAGCAAAGATGTGGGCAACCTTCAATCGGTCACTTCAACCGTATCGATGATGCCAACGATCGCGGCGTCGACGGGCTTGTCACGCAACCCTTCGGCCATTCGCGCGCTGCTGCCGGAGACGACGAGGACTTTCTCCCGATAGCCTGCGCCGACGGTATCGACCGCCACGAGATAGCCACTCTCGTCCCCCCCCTGCAGGTTGAGCGGGCGGACGAGCAGGAGTTTATGCCCTTCGAGGCGTGGATCCTTGCGGGTCGCGACGATATTCCCAATGATTCGACCAACCACCATTTCAGCACGACCTTCGGCTTAACGACTACCGCGGGAAGCGAGCGTCAGCGGGAGCGCCTCATCCACCGAGAGGTGGGGACGCGGAATGACGTGGACGCTGACCAGCTCTCCGACACGGCGTGCCGCCGCCGCGCCAGCATCGGTGGCCGCCTTGACCGCCGCGACGTCGCCACGCACGATCGCCGTGACAAAGCCGGCCCCAATCTTTTCGTACCCCACCAGGGTCACATTGGCCGCCTTGACCATGGCGTCCGAGGCTTCGATCATGGCCACCAATCCTTTGGTCTCTACCATTCCCAATGCTTCCATCACTGCCACTCCTTCCTGATTGACGGAGCCCGTACCCGACAGGCGTCAGAGCATCCCGGCGGTTCAGCCGCCCTCGTTCTCTATTCTTCCTCGACCGATTCCTCACCGAGCGGAGCCCGGGAATTCTGATGGCTTCTTCAAGACCTTTGGGGAACCAGTTGGAGAACTTGCGACAAGAGGTCGTAGAGCTCCTCCCGGGTCAACTCAAACCGGTCTTCAGAGATCGAATCGACCGCTCCGCCGAGCCCGCAGGCTTGGCCGGTTCGAGCCTCCGGACGCATCATCCCACTTCTTTCGCGAATCTCAAAGAGCTTCTCGATCGCCCGTCCAGGAATGACATTCTCATTCCCCAGCGTGCGCGCCAGAAAGCTGATCTTACAGGTATGTTCGAGCGTCTCCAGTTTGTTGAACGCCTTCTCGAGGGTGTCGGCATAGGCGACCGCACCGTGATTGGCCATCAAGAGGGCATCGTGATAGGCAAGAAAGGGTTCGATCGCATCGGTCAACTCGCGGGTCGAGGGAGTTCCGTAGCTGGCGAGGGGGACACACCCGAGCGTCAGCACGACCTCCGAGAGAATCGCCTTCTCCAGAGACAGGCCAGCGACGGCGAAGGCGGTCGCGTGGGGAGGATGCGCGTGGACCACTGCCTGGATGTCCGGACGCGCTTGGTAGATCACCTGGTGCATCGGCCATTCAGAAGAGACCTTGTATTCAGAAGATTCGAGCGGTCGTCCTTCAAGATCGACAAGGACCATCATCTCGGGGCGCATCCACCCTTTGCTGACCCCCGAAGGCGTCGCGAGGAGGCGGTCTGGGCCCAGGCGGACACTGATATTGCCATCCCCGGCCACGAGGAGGCCCCGCTCATAACACCGCGTAGCGATCCGGACGATCTCCTCCCGGATGGCTTGTTCGTGACGCATCAACACCTACTCCTCCTGTGGCTCAACCGTGGGATTGGCCAGAAAATACGAGAGACTCTCCAACGAGATCGAGAGATCGACCGTCTTGACCTTGCATCCAGAACGGTCTGAGAGGTGAACGGGCGCGAAATTGAGCACCGCACGAACTCCCGCCTGCATGACCATCTCCAGGACAGATTCGGCGGCCACCGCTGGCACGGTCAACATGACCATATCGACCTGCCGCTCAGGTATGACCGAGGGGAGCAGGTCGAGGCTCTGGACGACCAGTCCTGGGCGAACCTCCAATCCAATCCGCGCGGGGTCGACATCAAAGAGGGCGACGATCTGGAAACTGTCCTGTTGAAAACCAAGGTAGTTGGCGAGGGCCAATCCCAAGTTCCCCGCGCCAACAATGGCGACACGGTGCGTGGTTGCCAGACCGAGGATCCCACGCAGTTGCGCGCGGAGGTCTTCGACGACGTACCCCACGCCGCGGACGCCAAACTCGCCAAAATAGGCAAGGTCCTTGCGGATCTGCGCAGAGTTGAGATTGAACCGCTCGGCGAGCAACTTCGAGGAGGCCGTCTGCACTGCCGCCTCCGACAGTTCGTTGAGACAGCGCAGATAGATCGAGAGACGATTGATGGTCAGCTCAGAGATCTTCTCGGTCTTCATGGGCACATTGGGGACGTTCGGCACGATTGGCGCGGAGACCTGATGAGAGCCTGACAACGGCCCTCACGACCAGACTTCATTCCGGGGACTACGAACGATACCGCAGCCGGGCCGGGGCTGTCAATCAAGCTCCCCGGTCCACCCCTTCGCCGAGCAGTCCCGCGTCGGGGTCCGGATTGGGCTTGACGGCGACAACCTGCACCACCGCCGCCCGGCCCCGATGGAGCGTTCCTTCGATGACCGATCGTTCCCCTTCAAACGCGTGAACCAGGGTCAGTCCGGAAAGGTCTTCGCGCAGATCGGCGAGCGATGCCAAGAGGTCGGCATCACGGGGCCCCCCAGTATCGAACTGCAGTTGAGCCGGCGTGTAGGCCTCGAGCAGCAGCACGCCACCTGGAACAAGCGCACGGACCATCTTCGCCAGCACGGAGCGCCGCAGCGCCGACGGAAGATGGCAGAAGATCGAGACAATGCCCTCCCAACAGGCTTCGCCAGGAGCGTAGTCGGCCAGGTCAGCGACGATCGTCGTAAGCGGAACGCCGCGCTCGACCGCGAGTTCGCGCGCCATCTGCAACCCGACGGCCGAGGAGTCGACCGCCGTCACCGCGTAGCCAAGACCAGCCAGATAGACGCCATTGCGCCCCTGCCCATCGGCCAAGCTGAGAACTCGTCCACGGGGGATCATTCTCGCCTTGGCGACGAGAAATTCGTTCGGCTCCCGACCGTAGACATACTCTCCCGAACCGTACCGCTCATCCCAGATTTGCATCTTTCCTGTCTCCGTTCCCTTCTCCTGATTCATCTTCTCTTCCGTAGAAAGTATAATGGCCGCACGGTTAGAGGAGAAGGGTCTCAAAGAGAGGCTGGAGTGGCTGGCGGTTTCTCGAGCGGTTGCTCGATCGGACGCCAAGCCGGGGAGATGTCACGGGAGGGGGTCCTTTGATCGCACGATTGCGAGGGGTGCTGTTCCAGAAGGAGCCGCAACAAGTGATTCTGGATGTCCAGGGCGTGGGGTATGAGCTGGCCATTCCAGCCTCTACCTATGGAGAGTTGGGAGAGGTCGGATCCGAGGCCGTCCTCTTGGTTCACACGCACGTTCGGGAGGACGCCCTGCAGCTCTTTGGCTTTCAGACCGAGCGGGAGAAGCGCCTCTTTCTGCTGCTGACAGGGGTCAGTGGGATTGGGCCACGACTTGCCTTGGCAATCCTCTCCGGAATGGGAACGGGGTCCCTGGTACAGGCCATTCATCGCGGCGACGTCGCCCGCCTTGTCCAAATCCCCAGCGTCGGCAAGAAGACGGCGGAGCGACTGTTTGTCGAGCTGAAAGACCGCGTGGCCACGCTCGCCGCCGAGGGTGGAAGTCAGGTCGAGGCGC
>JBMUAP010000268.1:0-5003 GCA_049454155.1 Blastocatellia bacterium | reverse complement strand
CCGCGGGAGAGGTCAAAATTCCCGTTGAGGACGGAGAGATCCCTGCCTACTGCGCCCGGCCCGCCAAGGGAGCCCGATTGCCGATCGTCCTGGTGATCCAGGAGATCTTTGGCGTCCACGAGCACATCAAGGATATCTGTCGGCGGCTGGCCCACCAGGGCTACCTCGCGGTGGCCCCAGAACTCTATGCCCGACAGGGAGACGTGGCGACGCTCCCCCGCGACCAGATCATCGGCAAGGTGGTCTCGAAGGTGCCGGACGCGCAGGTCATGGGAGACCTCGACGCTGCGGCTGCCTGGGCGGGCAAGAATGGCGGCGATACGGGCAAGCTGGCAGTGACCGGCTTCTGCTGGGGCGGACGGATCGTCTGGCTCTATGCCGCACACAACCGGTCGGTCAAGGCGGGAGGCGCCTGGTATGGGCGGCTGGTCGGCGAGTCCACTCCGCTCCAGCCCAAGCACCCGATCGACGTCGTCAGCGAGCTGAAGGCCCCGATCCTCGGACTCTACGGCGGAGCCGATTCGGGAATCCCGAACGAGACGGTCGAGCAGATGCAGAAGGCGCTGCGGGAGAAGGGGCAACCCTCTCAGATCAAGCTCTACCCGGACACGCCTCACGGGTTCCACGCCGACTATCGTCCGAGCTACCGCAAGGCCCAAGCCGAGGAGGCCTGGGGGCTGCTCCTCGACTGGTTCCGCCAGAACGGGGTCGCCTGACGACCCCGTTCCAGCAGGAATCCAGGGGAGAGGCTCAGGCGGAGACGGAGGGCAGTCCAGCAAGGGCCATGGCCAGCTCCGACTCGTCGTAGGCCTGATCGGTCAACTTGCCCGCCGCGTAGTCGGCATAGGCCTGCAGGTCGAGATGGCCGTGGCCGCAGAGATTGAAGAGGATGCTGCGGCTGACGCCTTCCTCGCGGCAACGGATCGCCTCGTCGATCGCGCCGCGGACAGCGTGATTGGCCTCGGGGGCCGGGATGATGCCCTCGACCCGCGCGAAGAAGACGCCGGCCTCGAAGCAGGCGGTCTGCGCGTAGGCGCGGGCCTCGATCAGGTCCAGCTCTTTCAAGTGGCTCACCAGAGGGGCCATCCCGTGGTAACGCAGTCCGCCGGCGTGGAAGCCCGGCGGAGTGAACGTCGAACCGAGGGTGTGCATTTTGGTGAGGGGCGTGAGGTGGGCGGTATCGCCGAAGTCATAGGCATAAGCGCCCCGGGTCAGGCTTGGGCAGGCGGAGGGCTCGACAGCCAGCACCCGAACCTTGGCCCCGCCCCGCAATTGGGCGCCGAGGAAGGGGAAGACGATCCCGGAGAAGTTGGACCCTCCCCCGGTGCAGCCGACGATCAGATCCGGATAGTCTCCGGCCTTCTCCATCTGCCGCATCGCCTCCAATCCAATGATCGTCTGGTGGAGGAGGACGTGGTTGAGGACCGACCCGAGGGCATACTTCGTGTCGTCCCGCTGGGCGGCCAGCTCGACCGCTTCGGAGATGGCAATGCCCAGGCTTCCTGGGTGGGCCGGATCCTTGTCGAGGATGGCGTTGCCGGAGAGCGTCTGCCGGGAGGGGGAGGCGACACACTGGGCCCCATAAGCCTCCATCATCGCGCGCCGGTAGGGCTTCTGATCGTAGGAGACCCGGACCATGAAGACCTGTACGTCGAGGCCAAAGACCGAGCCGGCAAAGGAGAGCGAGGATCCCCACTGCCCTGCCCCGGTCTCGGTGACGATCCGCTTGACGCCGGCTTCCTTGTTGTAGAAGGCCTGGGCGACTGCAGTGTTGGGCTTGTGGCTCCCGGCGGGGCTTGTCCCCTCGTACTTGTAGTAGATCCGGGCGGGGGTATCGAGCGCCTTCTCCAAGCGCCGAGCACGATAGAGCGGCGTGGGTCGCCATTGCTGGTAGATCTCCCGCACGGGCTCCGGGATCTCGACCTCGCGTTCGGTGGTCACCTCCTGCATGATCAGGGCCATCGGGAAGAGTGGCTCGAGGTCGGCCGGACCCACCGGTTGATGAGTGCCAGGGTGGAGGACGGGTGGCGGAGCCACCGGCAGATCAGCGACAAGGTTGTACCACGCTCTGGGAATCTCCTCTTCCTCCAGTTGGTACTTGATCGAATCGGTCATGAAAGTGCCCCTTTGAAGGTTATAGTTGAAAGATGGAATGGCCAGCCCTCGGCCGCCGCACGCGAGACCGCTCACCGGAATGGATAAAGGAATCACGGATCAATTGCAAGTGCTGCCCACTCCCCCGCGGGATGCCGTCCGCCAAGGAGTCGCCGAGCGGTTCCGCCAAGCGACCGATTGGGTCGCGGGCAAGCTCTCCCGGGTGACGACCTCGGGCGAGCTGCTCCCCGAAGTCGATGGGCTCCGCTTTGTGGCGATCGCGGCGGTCGTCTTCCACCACCTCGTCTCGACCTACCTCCCAGCCAGTGGCCGGGTCCCGCGCATCGAGACCCGAAACGATTGGATGGGAGCCGCGGACATCTCGCCAGTCGTCGAAGCCGCCTACTGCGGCTACTTCGGTGTCCACCTCTTCTTCGTGCTGAGCGGCTTTATTCTGGCGCTCCCGTTTGTGCGGCGCGCCAGTGCCGGAGCACCTCCGCCGAGCTGGCAGTCCTACTACCGACGCCGGCTGATCCGGATCGAGCCTCCCTACCTGATCTGTCTGCTCGTCTATCTGGTCATCAAAGTGGCCCGGCACGGGTCGCTATCGGAGCTGCTCCCCCATTTTCTGGCGAGTGCAACATATCTGCACGGGATCCTCTTCCAGCGGGAGAGCGTCATCAATGGCGTCGCCTGGTCGCTCGAAGTCGAAGTCCAGTTCTACCTGATCGTCCCGCTCTTGATGAAGGGGCTGCGTGTCCGCGACCCGCGATGGCGACGCGGAGGGCTGCTGGTCGCCATCCTCCTCTGTAGCCTCTTCTCGCAGCTGGTCGTCTACCCCTACACGCCCCGGGTCGTCCATCTGTCCCTCCTCAACTATGGCCAATACTTCCTGGCTGGCATCCTGTTGGCCGATCTCTCGCTGACGAAGATGGCAGGCCGACGGGGGACCCTGCTGCTCGGAGACCTGCTCGTTCCCCTCTCGGTCACCGCCATCGTCGCCATTCTGCTCGACCCGGGGGAGCAGGTCTTTCTCCTTCCCTTCCTGATCATGCTGCTCTATGTGGGATTCCATCTTGGCCGCATCGCCAATCGCGTCATCCGCTGGCGATGGTTCGTCATCATCGGCGGGATGTGCTACACCATCTACCTCTACCACAACTTGATCATCTCCCTGGTTTTCATCCGATCGGTACCCAAGGGCGTTGGATCCCAAGCGTTCTTCGGTCTTCTTCCTTCCTCGCCAACCGGCGGGTCTTTTGCCTGGGAGGTGCTCTGGCAGGGGCTCCTGGTGATCCCGGCCCTCCTGCTCCTCACGGCCCTCCTCTACCTGACCATCGAGAAGCCCTTCATGCGCTGGAGCGGGAGCCGCGGGAAACGTCTGCCGCAATGATCAGGGCCGTGATCGGCCGTGTCCACCTGGACGCCTTTTTACGGTCGCGGAGACTCACGCCGGCCTCGTTCCATTGCAGTCCGGATAGCCCGAGCAACCCCAGAAATCCCCCTGGGCCGATTTGCGCCGGCGCATGGGTTTGCCGCATTTGGGACAGTCGGGGGCGTCTGCGGCCTTTTGCTGATCACGCGCCTCGAGACGCTTGGCGGTGAGCCGCTCGCTGAACCCGCCGGTCTCCTCAAAGGCCTTGCCTTGCGACTCAATCTGGCGCTTGAGCATGTTCAGCGCCCGGCCGATGATGATGAGCATGGCGTTGGCGACCACTACCGGATCGTTGGCATCAAGCCACCGGGCGTATTTCTTGCGCTCTTCCAGCGCGTGCTTCGCCGATTCGTGGACCACGTCATCCTTGAACAGCGGAGCATCCAGCGAGATGGCGTTGATGGCCTTGGCCTCCGGCGAATGCACTGACCACGGAAGCTGGCCGCGGTCGATGATGAAGATTTCATAATCGCCACGCAGCTCGCTCAGGCTGGCGCGCGCAACGTCCGTGAGCTTCATCTCGGTGTCCTTTGAGGTGGATGAACGCTCTGACCCCTCAATGATATTCTGACGCCCGCTTCGCGCGGCCTGAGTCATCTGGTCATATTGCCGGCCCTTCGGGTCATAGAATTTCGCACTCGCTTCGCGATGATCCTGTGTCAGGAACCGGCGGCAGAAACGCAACGTGTCGAGCTGCACGATCGTCGCCAGCGTGAACGAATGCAGCCGGCGGAAGCCGCCGTGCTTATCGAAAAGCTCAGGCATGGCAATCTCCTGGCGGTTAAGACTGCATTGACCGCATTGACTCAATTGTCCATCGAGGCGCGCTTGTCCATCCAGTCAATGGGGTCAAGGGGTTCATCTCTGTCATCTCTGTCATCTCTGTCATCCCTCAACCCGGTAGCAAGTCAAGATCAATTTCAGGCGCTGAGTTGGCTGCCAGAAGCAGAATGTGTAACGAAGTTCGAGACGGGCTTCCGGGTTTCATGTGGATGTACTTACCGTGAGTCAGGAGCGCATCAATTGCCCGCCGTCAGAGGTCTCACGGTTGGGCGAGTCAGGGCCGGCCAAGAATCCCTCTCCCTCCCCAATCACATTCACGGTAACGGTAGGGGCAGTCCTTTTTCTCCTTGCTTTTTCAACCGTGCAAATTTTCCGCGAACCTTGAGCGGTTGGTAGGGCCAAGATGCCGTTTTTCCTGAGGCAGCATTCTTGCAGATGGCAACTTCCAGTTGGAAGCTCCCGTCGAGTTCATCAGAACCCGGGCGAGTGGTGGTGTGAAGATAGCCAGCGGAGAGATCGGCAGGGCGACAGTTGAATGTCAGTGGTCTGCCCCCGAGTTTTACCGGAAAGGCAACGGATGTTCCTTGGGTGAGTCGTCCTTCGCCGTTGGTCTCGATCAAAATGTCCCAGCCACCGTCGGCACTGAGCTCGAGACGATCCGCGGCGATCATCTTGACCTGGGCGCCAGGAC
>JBMUAP010000267.1:0-5011 GCA_049454155.1 Blastocatellia bacterium | reverse complement strand
CTGCGTGGCGCTTCGAGCGTGCCCGGCAAATTGTAGTCGAAGTGCTGACAGAGCGCCCCCCTCCTCGTTGCGCATCGAGTTGCGCAGGTAGCCAGTCGCGACCAACTGCTCTGCCGTGGGTGTCGCCACCAGATCCCCAGCCAACTGGTCGATCGTCATCTGATCGAACGGCTGATCCTCGTTGAAGGCATTGATCACCCAGTCCCGATAGGGCCAGATCGACCGCGGCAAGTCCTTCTCAAACCCATTGGTGTCGGCGTACCGCGCCGCATCCAGCCACCAGCGCCCCCAGCGCTCCCCGTAGTGCGGAGAGGCCAGCAACCGCTCGACCAACGACTCGTAGGCATTCGGCGAGCGATCCTGCAGGAACCGATCGATCTCTTCGATCGTCGGGGGCAAGCCCGTCAGATCCAGACTCAACCGTCGAATGAGGGTCGTCTTCGCCGCGGCACTCGACGGGGCCAGCCCCTCCCGCTCGATCGCGGCAAGGATGAACCGGTCGATCGCGGTGCGGCCCCAGCGCTCGTCTTTGACCACTGGCAATGCCGGCCGAACCGGCGGGATGAAGGCCCAGTGCCGCACCGGATCCGCGGCTCCCACTGCCGGCGCCGGGATGCCAATCGCCGCTCCCGCCAACCCCGCCAGCAAGAGCACGACCACCAGCCCGACTCCCCTGTTTCGCAGTCTCTTTGATCTTGATCTCATCATGTTCACCTTGATGGACTCAATGCCAGTCCTCACCTTGCTCTCCCAGAGTCAGCCCCCACCAGCGGGGGCACGGTGGTTTTTTCTCACGCGAAGCCGCCAAGATTCTAAGAAGGAGGAGTCTCCCTCCCTCTTCTCTTCCCCTTCGCGTCTTCGCACCTTCGCGTGAGCCTCCTCTCCTCTCAAGCCATAATTCCTTGGACGACATGGCCACCAACGTTGGTCAAACGAGCATCGATCCCTTGGAACTTGACGGTGAGACGGAGGTGGTTGATGCCGAGGAGGTGGAGCATGGTCGCGTGCAGGTCGTTGACGCTGACCGGGTTCTCGACAGCAGCATAGCCCAGCTCATCGGTGGCCCCCCAGGTGATCCCCGGCTTGATCCCACCGCCGGCAAGGAAGTAGGAGAAGGCCTTGATGTGGTGATCGCGGCCGTTGCCGCTCTGGGACATCGGGGTGCGACCGAACTCCCCGCCCCAGACGACGAGGGTATCGTCGAGCATGCCGCGCTGCTTGAGGTCCTGGATCAGCGCAGCGCTGGCACGATCGACCTCCTCGACCTTGAGCGGAATGTTGGCAGGGATGTTGTTGTGGTGGTCCCAATCACGATGGTAGAGCTGGATGAAGCGCACACCGCGCTCCGCGAGGCGGCGCGCCAGCAGGCAGTTCGAGGCGAAGGACCCGTCCCCGGGCCGCGCCCCGTACATGTCGAGGACTGACTGGGGCTCGCGGCTCATCTCGGTCAGTTCCGGCACGGAGGACTGCATGCGGAAGGCCATCTCGTATTGGGAGATGCGGGTCAAGATCTCCGGATCGAGGGTCGCGTCATACTGGAGGCGGTTGAGGCGGTTGATCGCCTCGATCGTGCCCTGCTGGGTCTTGGTCCCGAGCCCGTCGGGGTTGTTGATGTAGAGAACAGGATCGCCGACCGAGTTGAGCTTGACGCCCTGGAAGCGGCTTGGAAGAAAGCCGGCCGACCATTGGCGATTGGCGATCGGCTGATTCTGGCCACCGCGCCCCTGCGACATGAGGACGACAAAGCCGGGGAGGTTGTCGGTCTCCGCGCCAAGCCCATAGAGCAGCCAGGAGCCCATGCTCGGGCGCCCAGTAATGATCGAACCCGTGTTGAGCAACTGGTGCGCCGGATCATGGTTGATCTGCTCACCCCACATCGAGCGGATGATGCAGAGATCATCGGCGACACCACCGAGGTGGGTGAACTGCTCCATGATCTCCTGCCCGGACTGGCCAAACCGCTTGAATTTGAACTGCGGGCCATAGCAGACGAGCTTCTGCCCCTGGAGCTGGGCGATCTGCTGCCCGCGGGTGAACGATTCGGGCATGGGTTTGCCGTGCATGGCGGCGAGGGCCGGCTTGTAATCGAAGGTCTCGAACTGCGAGGGGCCGCCGGCCTGGTAGAGGAAGATGACCCGTTTGGCCTTGGCCGCGTGGTGGAGCGGATGGACCACGCCGCGCCAGCGCTCTGGGTCCGGCGCGGCCCCAGCCTCCCGGCCGAGCAGGGAGCTGAGGGCGATCGAGCCGAGCCCGCCAAGAAACGTCCGTCGCGAAACGGCCTCTGTCAACGGATCGATTGGGTTACGCATCGTCATTGCAGTCTGCTCTCTCTCTGAGGTGGAGGCCGCAAGCCTCCCCCTTCGTCGCGTCCGCCTCAGTTGCGGGTGATCGTCTCGTGAAGGTTGAGGATGGCCCGGGTGACCGCGGGCATCGCCGCGAGTCTGACCGGGGGGAGTCCGCGCCCGGCAGTGGACTCGCCAATCGCCCGCAGCCGCGCTGCCCCAGCCGGATCGGCGAGGAAGGCCGCGCGGCTCTCCCGGTGCAGCTCGGAGAGGATGGCAGTCTCCTCCGCCGTCGCAGGTCGCCCCGTCGCCGTGGCAAAGGCCCAGCGGATCTGCTCACCGGGGGTGGCCCCGCCCTCGCGCAGCGCCCGCGCCGCGAAGGCCCGGGCCGATTCGACAAAGATCGGATCGTTGAGCAGGACCAGCGCCTGGAGCGGCGTGTTCGAATTGACCCGGTTGACGGTGCACTCCTCGCGCGAAGGGGCGTCGAAGGTCGAGAGCGACGGATGGAGAAAGGTCCGCTGCCAATGGACGTAGAGGCCCCGCCGGTAGAGGTCCTCCCCCCGATCGGCCGAGTAGTCGCGCTGCGGGAAGTTGAGCGCGGCCAGGTACCGCTCCGGCTGGACGGGCTTGATCGAGGGGCCACCAAGCCGCTCGACGAGCAGCCCGGAGAGGCTCAGCGCGATGTCGCGCACGATCTCGGCATCGACCCGGATGCGATTCTGCCGGGAGAGCAGCCGGTTGTCCGGATCCCGCTCATCGGCCGGTGAGAGCGCCGCTTGGCGGTAGGTGTGGCTCAAGACGATCGTCCGGATCAGATGGCGCACGTCCCACGAGTGGGCTGCCCCATCGAGCGATGGCTCCATGAACTCCGCCGCCAGCCAGTCGAGCAGCTCGGGATGGGTCGGCCACTCCCCCTGCGAACCCAGGTCATCGAGGGTCTTCGAGAGTCCGACCCCGAAGAACTGTCGCCACATCCGGTTGGCAAAGACCCGCGCCGTCAGCGGATTTTCCCGCGCAACGAGCCAGTTGGCCAGATCCATCCGCGTCGCCCGTCGCCCATCGACCGGCAAACGGCCGAAGGTGACCGGAATGGCCGGGGTGACAACCTCGCCACTCTCATCAAGGAAGTTGCCGCGCGGCAGAATCTTCGTCTCGACCGGCGCGACGGCCTCGGTGTAGACCACCTGCGGAATCTGCGAAGTGAGCATGTCGAGTTCGGCTTCCAGCCGGGCCAGCCGGATGACCTCCGGCTCGAAGGCCGGATCGCTCCAGGCAAGATGGTCGAGCAGGCTCTCCCGCTGCGCGCGCGTCCGCTCGGCTGGCGCGAGGTCGAGGATTCGTGCCAAGCCAGACGGGAGCCCCCGCAGCGGCTTTGCCATCTTCGCCTGGACGTCGGGCCACGCATGGGTCGCACTGGCAAGGGCGATCCGGAAGCGGCCAATCGTTGCCCGGCGCAGCGGCGAGTCTTGGCGCAGCCTCACCTCGACGATCGTCTCTCCATCGGTCGCGAGCGGAGTCGCCAAGCGGAGCGCGAGGAAGGCCCCCCGGCCCCCCTCCCAAGATGATCCCCAGCCCGTCCCACGATCCCGGTCGATCGCATTCATCGGGTGGTTCTCTGGCCACTCCCCGGCCCGATCGCTGGTCGCCAAGGTGAAGGTCAGCGGGCGGCGCCCCGGCGCGGCCACCCCCGCCTCGACCTCGCTGACGACGAACCGGTCCGCCCCACGGGCGATCCGGTTGGCCGGAAGACTCTCGTCCTGGGCGACCTCGATCCCGAGTGCCGTCCAAGTCCCGGCCGCCGGGCGGAACCGCACCGTGTAGGTCGAGTTCTCCGGGTTCGGCCCCTCCACCACGATCAGCCCATCCCCGTCGATCTCCTTCGTCACCAGGTTGCCGTCGAGGTACTCGGTCACCGTCAGCCGCCGGTCGTTGTAGATCGTCGTCCGCGCCCCACCCGTCGCCGTCGCGCTCACTGGCCGCTGAAACTGCCACTCAACCCGGCCAGCCCGGTAATCCTCGCGCAGACGACTCTCCCGTGCCGTCAAATCGGGCAAGGCCTCCACCGCGCGGCGCAGGGCTGCCCGCTGCTCCTCCAGTCGCTGGGTCAAGGTCGCGTGGGCCTCCCGCTGCGCCGGCGTCGGCAGCGTCATCCGGCTCCCCCAGGCCTCCTTCCCCCGGCTCGCCACCAGTCCTGTCTCCTTGATGTCGGCAAAAAAGGCCTTCATCGAGTAGAAGTCCTTCGCCAGGTAGGGGTCAAACTTGTGATCATGGCACTCCGCACAGCCCATCGTCGCGCCCATCCAGACGATGCTCGTCGTCCGGACCCGGTCTGCGGCGTACTTGGCCAGGTACTCGGCCGGCTGCAACCCACCCTCTGACGACATCCTCGTCAGCCGGTTGTAGGCCGAGGCGACCTTCTGCTCCTCGGTCGCCTCTGGCATCAGATCCCCTGCCAACTGCTCCCTGGTAAACCGGTCGAAGGGCACATTGTTCCGGAACGCCCGCAACACATAGTCGCGATAGGGCCACGCCGGAAAGGCATTGTCCCCGTGAAATCCAGCCGTGTCGGCATAGCGCAGCGCGTCCAACCAGTGCATCGCCTGCTTCTCGGCGTACCTCGGGGAGGCCAGCAGCCGGTCGACCAGTCGGGCATAGGCGTCCGGTGCCGGATCCTCCACAAAAGCCTCGATCTCCGCCTGGGTCGGGGGAATCCCCGTCAAGTCCAG
>JBMUAP010000266.1:0-5049 GCA_049454155.1 Blastocatellia bacterium | reverse complement strand
ACCTCCTCGGGGGTCCATTCATTCCCACGATAGAGCTTGACGAGGGTCCCCTCGGGGGAGATGACGGCGGTGCGCAGGCCGTGGATGATCTGGTCGGCCTCGGCCCAGTAGGAGAGGCCAAAGTACCCGGCGATCGCCCGGATCTCCTCATCACTCCCCGTGGCAAGGACCCACCGCCCGAGCGGTTCTCCCTCGGGGAGGTACCGTCGCGCATAGTCGCGCAGGACGGCCGGTGTGTCGTAGGCGGGATCGAGCGTGACGCTTAGCAGCCGTGCCTTAGGGGGCAGGGAGGCGTGGATCTTGGCGAAATGGCGGCTCATCAGTGGGCAGTAGTCCGGGAGCGGGCAACGGCTGTAGATGAAGGTCAGCACGACGGTCTCCCCCCGGAACTGGTGGAGCCGGATCGCTTCGCCCGCCTGGTTGACCAGGCGGAAATCGGGGATCTCCGCGCCCGGTTCCGGTCCGAGTCCACCCGCTGGTGCCGTTCCGTTCGTCGTCAGTCCCGGATCGGCGACCTGTGTCACCGAAGGGGACTCGATCCACGACCGCTCGCCGTCGACGACGAGCGTCGCCTGAATCGTTGCGCCAGGCGCGAGGACGTCGTAGACCCACTCCTCGTGGAGGGTGAAGGGCATGGTCATTGCCTCCATGTACCCAGGGATGACTTCGTGCGCGATGGTGACCTGCCGCTTCGCCTTGTCGAACGAGACGATCCGGCCCTGCAGGTTGTACCGCTGCGCATTGCTGGTCGCCGTCGGCGGTTCCGCGCCGCGACATCCGATGAGGGTCACCCCCAACAGCGCCGAGAGAGCCATTCCACCGACTCTCCACCCCATCTTCCCATTCCTGCTGATTCTCATGGCCTTTCTCCTTGGATCCGTGAAAACTCTCTCTCTCGTCTTGCCGTGTTGCCCGCTACCGTTCGCCTCAGCTGTTGGGGAGTGGGGGAAGACAGGCGGCAATGGCATCGATCTCGATCAGAAATCCGTGATGCAGTGTCGGGACGGGCACCACGGTCCGGGCAGGTCTGTGCGCCCCAAAGGCTCGCTGGTAGACGTCGTTGACCCGGCCCCAGAGTCCGATGTCGGTGAGGTAGACGGTCGTCCGCAGGACCCGCGAGAGGTCGCTGCCGGCCGCTTCGATGATCGCCGCCAGATTCCGCAGGACCAGCTCCGTCTGGGCCTCGATCGATCCCAACTCTCTGGCCCCGGTTACTGGCTGGACCGGGAGCTGCCCGGCGACGTAGACGACCCCCTGGTAGACAAGGGCTTGGGAGTAATGGCCGGCGGGGATCGGTGCCGTCGGAGTCTCGACCCGTTCGATCTGCGCGTCTGAGCGTCGCTCTTCCATCTTCTCCTCTCGTGCCTACCAGCCCAACTGCAGCGTAAACTTGAAGGTGCGGCCATCGTTGAGGGTATTGGTGATCGCGCCGAAGTTGGGATTGGCCAGCTCCGGGCCGGGTTCCGCAAACTGGGCCGTGTTGAAAAAGTTGATCGACTCGGCCCGAAAGGTCAGCCGCATCTCGCGCAGGATCGTCCAGTTGCGGCTGAGGGCGGCGTTGACATTGCGGATCGGCCCCTTGCGGAAGACATTGTTGCCGAGGCTGCCCCGTTGGTTGTTCAATCCCATGAAGGCAAACGCCGAGCGGGGCAGGAGCGCCTTCGAGGTATCGGGATGGCCGATGGTTCGACCGAGGATCGAGGGATCGAGCAGCATCGGCCGGTCTCCCCCATTGCCGTCGACATTGCCCAGTCCGGGGGCATCCGAGCCGGCCGTGACGCTGAACGGGGTTCCACTCTTGAGCAGCACGATGCTCGAGAAGGTCCAGCCATCGATGATCGCCTCCGCCGTCCGCGCCGCCGGATGGACCCGATTACGCATGAACCCGGGCGCCTGGAAGGCATAACTCGAGCGGGCGAGGAAAGCGTGTGTCTGATCGAAGAAGCTGAGCCCTTTCATGTCCCGGTGAACGTCGGTCTCGGTCTGGCTGCGGCTGAGTCGCGAGTCGCGCTCGTTGGCGGTATTGGTGTAAGCGCTCCCCAGGTCGATCGCCTTGCTGAACCAGTAGGAGGCATCGATCGAGAGGCCTCGCCACGGAGGGAGGATCAACGAGGTTCGCGCCGCGTCGTAATAGCCCCGCGAACCGTTGAGCACCAACCGGTAGTCGGCGATGCTCGGATCGTTCCGGCGCTCGTTGATGGTGCGGGTTGTCCGCTCGATTCCCGGAACCTCTTGCGCCCGGTTGAGATACCACATGACGAAGAGCTTATGGGAGCGGCTCCCGGCGTACCCGAACTGCAAGCGGACCGGGAGTTTCCACTCCGGCTCCCAACTGAGGTTGTACTGATGGGAGTAGGGGGTCGCCAGCTCCGGGTCGAGGTCGTAGATCGTCGGGAGCGGCCGCTGTTTCGTTCCATCCGGGTTGGGCGTATTGAGCGGATCGAGCAGGTTGGGCGCGTTGACGACGATCTTGTTGTTGAGTGGAGGACTGAAGCGGATCTGCTGGTAGGTGACGAAGAAGATCTCCCCGAAATGGATTCCGTAGGCCCCCCGCCAGACCCCGAGCGAGCGGGGCATCCGCCAGGCAAAGCCGACCGAGGGCCCGACGTTGTTCCAGTCGCTATCGAAGGGCATCTGGTTGAGCCCGTTGACTTCGATTGGACGGGTGATCGGTTGCCAGCGCACTCCCGCCTGGAGGGTCAGGTTCTGGCTCCACTGATAGCGGTCACCCGCGTAGACGTTCATCTCCCAGACGCGAAAGCCCCGGTGGATGTTGCCGACCGATTGGATCGACATCGATGGCCGCCCCAGCCGCAGGTTGGTGATGCCGTCGGTGCCAAAGTCGTTCGAGAAAGCGAAGAACCCCCGATGGACATCGGTCTCGCTGCCGTTGACTTGCCGTCGGATGAGGGTGGCCCCGGCCGACCAGTTGTGGCGGCCGGACTGGCCAATCCATTGCCCGGCCGTGCGGATCTGGTTCTGCGCCCGATCGATCGGGATTGCTCCGTCGGGACCGAGTCCCGTCAGGCCCGCCGGCGAGACGAAGGGGCCGACCGCATTCTCCTCCGGCTGCAGGAGCGAGGTCAGCCGGTCATAGCTCACCGAGAAGTTGGCGAGGACCCCTGCGCTCCACGGTTGGCTCCAGACGATGCGGGCCAAGTGCGACTTGGTCGCCGTGTCCGGATTCTGTCCCGCGACCAACTGGAAGGCGTCGACCGCCTGCGCCGTGTACTGGTACTGCAGCGCGAGGCGCCCGGGCCGGTTGGCTGGCCCCAGCGTCTGATCGATCCGCGCTCCCGCCTGCTGATTGTCGATCCGTTGCGGCGCATTGGTGTTGAGCGCCCGGGGATTGATGTCTGTCCGGTTGGGCAGCTGGCGCGGATAGGCGTTGAGGTACCGCTCGACGATTGGCCGCAGCCGCGGATCGGTCGTCAACGGCGTCCGCTCTTCCGGATTCGGCACCAGCACGTTGCCGTTGACCACCCCGCGCAGCTTCTGTTGCGCCCCGTCGAAGGAGAGCCGGGTGCGGCCGCTCAGCGGGACGACGAAGTTGAGACCGTAATCGTTCTCCCTTGCCGGTTGGACCTCTCCCACCTGGAAAAAGGACCGGGCGGTGAAGATGCTGTTCTGGTGCCCCTCGTAGACTTGACCGTGAAAGCCACTGCGGATCGGGCCGGGGACCGTCATCGAACTGCGTGGCGCATTGCCCAACTCGGCGGCAAAGTAGCTGTTGGCGGGGGAGAACTCTCGGACGAGCGTCGCGGTGGTGCCCAGGCGAACGTTGAGCTCCTTGAGCGCGTTGTTGTCAACGAGGTTGAACTGGACGTTCTCGTTGCGACGACTCTCCCCGGAGGCCGTGTCGGTCTTGCCGAGGAGGTTGAGTTCTACCCGGCGGCTTGCCTCCTGGGCTCGTCCCTCATCTGTCGTCGGCTTCTCGCCGCTCGGCGGGGGAGTGCCCGGCGTGGCGGTCGGCGTGGATGCCGGTGCGGATGATGGACGCGAGGGCGTCTGCGCGAGGGCCAGGCCCACACCCAGGCATCCCCAGAGGAGCACGGTCGACATTGTTCCCCACGTCCGATTCCAAGTCGGACACAGGACTGATTCCTTATCCAATCGATCCTTCATTCTGCGTTGCTTCCTGTCTCTGGCAAAAGGGTTGCTGACCGGGATCTACGTTGGATCCCCTGCTCTCCGTCCTGGGACCGGAACACCAAGACTCGGGCTGATGCCCGTTCCTTGAATCCACCCTGCCAACGGTTCTGATCCTCTTTTTTCATTCTTCTTGTCGAGGGTTGCCATGGTCACAGAAACGACCGGGGGTGTCAACGTTCTCCGCTTCCTCCCTGGTCCTCCCCTTGACTCTGCCGTGGAGGGGTGAATTGCGAAAGCGCGAGAATTGTGACGTAATACAGGTCGTCGCCGGATGTCGGTGGCGGCCCTCTGCCAAGGGCTGGAGCGGTAAGCAGAAGAGGGCGCAATCGCCACAGAGGAGGTCAGAATGGGATCGCCAAGGCTGATCTACGACGGGGAGTGCGGGATCTGCCGCGCCATGGTCGAGCGGCTCCCCTGGTTCGATCCGGAGGGGCGCTGGGAGGCCCTGCCGTACCAGTCGCTCGGCGATGTGGGGTTGCGGGAGCTGGGATTGACGCCGGCGGAATGTGCCCGGGCGGTGCAGGTGGTCACCGGGCAGGGGCGGGTTTTTGCTGGCCCGTGGGCGGTCAACTACCTGCTCTGGGAGCGATGGCCGGGGCGAATCCTCGTCACGATCCTCTTTATGTTGCCGCCCCTGCTGCTGCTTGAATGGATCGGCTATCGCCTCGTCGCGCGCTATCGATCGCGGCTCTCGGGGTGGCTCGGGCTGACGGCTTGTGCCGTCTCCCCACCGCCGGCTCTGACGCCTGCAGAACCAAAAGAGAGAGGGCGTAACTACTCATGGAGAGGAAAATCAGAAAGTGGACCAGGCCGACCAGAGACTGATACCAGAACGGAAGACATGATCACACCACCGAGACACAGAGAACACAGAGAAGAAGGTTGAGGAGTGACTCG
>JBMUAP010000265.1:0-5067 GCA_049454155.1 Blastocatellia bacterium | reverse complement strand
GGGACGGTCAGCCGGCTGACCGGGCTCTCTGCGGATGTGGTGCGAGTCTGGGAAAGGCGATATGGTGCCATCACCCCACTGCGTAGCGACGGTGGATCGAGGCTCTACTCCGACGCGGACATTGCCAGGCTTCGACGGCTTCGGCAAGCGGTCGAGCTTGGCCACGCGATCGGTCAAGTCGCCCGCCTGCCTGAAAACGAACTCGACACCCTCTCGGGAAGACAGCGGGCCGTCATCGCGCTCGAAGAGGACGAGACGGACCCCTACGCCCTCACCCGCGAACGGTTCCTCGAAGCGATCAACCGCTTCGATGTCGTCGCCGCAGACGATGAGATCAGCCGTGCCGCGACGCTCTACCCCCCCCGGGTGATCGTCAAAAATATCGTCTCGCCGATTCTGCAGGAGATAGGTGAGCGCTGGGCCCACCGCGAGTTCGGGATCGCGCAGGAGCACATTGCCACGCATCTCCTCCGCAACCTCCTCAGTTCCCTCTTCCGCCTCTACCCGCCTGATGAGGCCGCCGAGACGATCGTGCTGGCGACCACGGCCGGCGAAAGGCACGAGTTTGGGATCCTCATCTCCGCACTGCTCGCGGCAACACGTGGCTGGCGAGTGGTCTATCTCGGGACAGACCTCCCCGCAACTGAGATCGTGCGGACTGTCCGCACGGTTCGGGCGCGTGTCCTCGCCATCAGTGTTGTCAATGCCCAGAATCCTCAGACGCAGGAAGAACTGTCGCTGCTTGCCGCCGGACTTCCGCTCAACACGCGCGTCTGGATCGGGGGTGCGGAATGTCAACGCCATCGCGCCCTGATCGAGCGGGCCGATTGGGTCTTTGTGCATGACTCCGCCGACCTCGACGATCGCCTCAAACGCTGAGCTGGTCTCCCCTGCCACCCCTGCCACCCCTGCCCCCTTACGGGATCAAGGTGTGTCTGCCTTCGTTCGTGGGCGCATCGTATAGACGAGGTAGTCGGCCCGCTTCCGCTCCGGTTTTGGATCGAGCTGATCGAGATCCGTAACGGGGAGGAGGGTCACTATTTTCATCTGCTGGCGTGGGGCACGCCGCTCGACCCGGTCGGCCGTCCCGAGGCGGAAATCGCTGTGAAAGGCTCCATTGAAGTGGACGATGAGCGGCTCCCGACGACTCTCCGACGGATGGCTCGTCGTGGCAAACCGCGAGACAATCGACTCTGCCATCGTCTCATCCTTCAGGCATTGAGCGAGGTAGAAGCGCTCCATCAACGACTGCTGTCGCGGATCGGGAGCACTCTTCTTGGCCTTGTCGCCCGAGTCCTTACCGGCCTTGGCGGGCTGGCCCTGCGTATTGCCCGAAGGGTGGCTCGACATCGCCTCGACGAAGCGTTGGAAATACCCATCCATCGGGCAACTCGACTCGCGGGCGATCAGTCCTCGCTCCTCCGATGACAGCCCCGCAAGAAACCCTATCCCCTCACGGGAGACGCGTGACGCATACTTGCGGGGAATGTTACTGGCGAGCACCGGCCATTGGTGGGCTTTCGCCAACTCAACCAGCGGGCGATAGTCACTTTGATAGTTGGGCCAGGGCCGTGCAACCGCCAGGAAAGACTCCTCGCTCAAGCGGCCGGCGAGGTAGTCGTCCAGCTGGGCTTGCACATCGCGCTCGAACATCTCGAGGGAAACGACCAGATTGCCACGGCGGCGCGCCAATCCCTCGAGGATCGCTCGCTCGAGACGATGGCTCGCCGGATCATCGTGCTGCTCGCCCACCAACACCAAGTCCATCCGGGAGAGATCGAGCAACATCGCTTCCAGATCGATAAACCGCTTTGCCCTCGTGTCATAGACACGGTGTGGGGTGTAGCCGGTCGTCCCCTGGTGAACCTGCGCCAAGAAGAGCCCGTTCCCCTCCCGTGCTCCCCACGGCAACAGGCCAACGACCAGTACTGCCATTCCAACCCGAGAGAGGAGCCTCGACGTGGCTCGCCAGGGTGGCATTCTCCTGGTCATTTTCGGTGCTTCCAATGATCCTCTTCCCATTCGACTCCTCCTGCAGACAATTTGTGAGATTGACTCGCCCCTTCCACTGGTGGCTCCGACGTTGGTCACCTCCTTGTGTCCAGTGGACTCGCCAGGCAGTATACCTCATTCCCGTCCCTCTTCTCTTTTCCCTGCAAAATCGAGATTGCCTCGAAGGGGTGGATCAGGTATACATTTCCTGTCAACTCTCCCACCCCAAAAATCATCTTCCTGGAGGTACGGAGTCTCCCGTGACCGAGCCTGACGACATCGATCAGACAGCGATCAGCTCGAACCGGTGGTGGAGATTTCTCCCCACCCGGCTGGCGATCCTCTTCCTGAGGCGAGGGCTCTTCCATTTTGCTGAGATCAGTCTCTTCAGTAAGAGAAGGGGGAGTCGGCTGCCTCGACCGGCGAGCAGATTCCCGCGCGGTCCCATACTTGCCCAGATCTCTCCCCGGCAACTGGGACAGCACGGCGAGCAACTCGCGGCCGGCTATCTCGTCGCGCAAGGCTATCAGATTGTCGCGAGCAACTTTCGTGGTCCGATCGGTCGCCGCCCAGACGGACGCGCCATCGAGGGCGAGATCGACCTCATCGCGTATGACCTGACCCTCTCTCCCGCAGTGCTCGTCTTCCTCGAAGTCAAGACACGACGGGATGACCAACTCGCCCGCCCAGAGGCCGCCGTCGACCAACGCAAACGCCTCCGCATCATTCGCACTGCCCGCCTCTACCGACGTTTCCTCTCCCTTCGGGATCAGCCGTACCGCTTCGATGTCGTCAGTCTCCTGCTCCGACCCAACTCCGCTCCCCAACTGACCCATCTCAAAAACTTCTTTTCGGACTTTTTTTGACCCCCCACCGCCGATCTGGTCGTGTTGTCCCCGAGAAGAGCCCGAAGAGAGTTGACAAGCCACGGCCATCTGGGTATTATTTAGTTTCGTTTGCGGGAGTAACTCAGTGGTAGAGTGCAACCTTGCCAAGGTTGAAGTCGCGGGTTCAAATCCCGTCTCCCGCTTCCCACACCTCTTCCTCCTACTTTTACCCGTTATCATTTGGGAACCCCACAAGATCGGTGAGAGATTTCAGTGCGTCTTTTGACCCACATTTTAATTTCTTCTTATATTTGATTTTTTTCGACTTGGGAGAGAAAACCCCCTCGACAAATGGAGTGGGTATGCTATATTGCACATTGTCCTGGACGAGATTTCGTTTCCTCCAAGCCAGTACCACCAAGCCTGCACCGGTTCTCTGGTAGATCGAGAAGATCAATCGAGAAGATTGATCGAGAAGATCGACAAGATCAATTAGGTCAATTAGACCTAGACACACACTCAATTCCGCTGGACGCGCAGAGAACGTGCCGTTTTACCAAGCGTGCACAAAGTACGAAATACCCTTCTTCCGAGTTCAAGCCAGGGCTCTCGCTTGAGCTGAGATGCTGAGCCCTGTTGACCAAAGGGCTCGATCAGGATGGTTTCTCGATGCGAGGATCGAGATTGCCACGACCGACGTGTGCTCATTGCCACCATTGCCACCATTGCCACCATTGCCATTGATGGGGTCGAGTCGGGCAATCTTGCCTCCTGAGAACCTGGATTGAAGAAATCCTCCACTGGCCCAAATAGACTAGAGAGACTGGCCTGACTTCACTTGTTGAACGTCATTGGTGCACGTGGGCAGAACTCGGCTCGATAGGCAAGGAAGCCCCAAATGATTGCCAACTTGACGAGTGGACAAATGTGAGTCTCCCCCTTCGACGACGACCCATTGTCACGATCGAGAAGCGAGAATCGAAGAGAAAATGCCTGGCCCCCTCAGCAGAAGAAAACTGCTTGGATCGGGCCAAGAGAGATATAAGAGGGACGGCACACTAGCCTGTCCCGAGAGTGGCCTGAGAGGAACGGCCACGAAAGTGAGAAATGAAGGAATGAAGAAAGCGAAGTTGATCAAGAAAGGCTCTCCCATTGGAGAGGAGTTGCAGCAAGGAAAGAAAGGTCGCAAAGGCAAAGGAAAAGTACCGCCCCCGAAGACGACCATCGAGGTCACCAAACAATGGCTACAGCAGAAGCGGGAGGGGACGCCCAATGCTCGGGAGGCGTTCGCCTCGCTCTTTGGAAAGACCGACCCACAATCCGCCTGATCCCTTGAGGAGGGCTTGGCGGGGAGCTGGCCCTCCTTGTTACAGGGAGTGTGACAGAGAGTCTCCCCCGTTCGTCTATGACCAGAATCGCACGACGAGAAATCTTTGGCTGGTGCATGTACGATGCAGCTGACTCGGCCTTCACCACAGTCATCGTGACCGTGCTCTATGCCCCCTATTTCAGCAAAGTGGTCGTCGGAGATGCGGGGCGTGCCGACCTTCTCTGGGGGCAGGCGGCCTCTGTCTCGGAGCTGATCGTCGCCTTGGTGGCGCCCGTTCTGGGGGCGATTGCCGACTTCTCTGGGAGCCGCAAGCGATTTCTGGCGGGTTGCGCAGGGGTCATCATCGTCTTCACGGCCGCGCTCTGGTGGGTGACTCCGGGAGCGGTCATGCTCGGCTTCTGGCTCTTCGTCGTCGCCAATGTCGGGTTTGCAGGAGGAGGCGTCTTTATCGACAGCTTCCTGCCAGGGCTCTCGAACGAAACGAATGCGGGGCGGATCTCCGGGATCAAATGGACGATCGGCTACTTGAGTGGAATGCTCTGCCTGTTGCTCTGCTTTCCGTTGGCAGACGGGAATATCGTCAGCGATCCGACACCAGAGCAACTGGCCAAGGCAAGGTTGATTCCCGTTGTCGTCGCCGTCTATTTTCTGGTGATGGTGCTCCCCACCTTCCTCTTTTTGAGGGAGAGAAGTTTTCCGCAACCACTGCCCCCAGGAGAGAACTACCTGACGGTCGGCTTTCGCCGGGTCTGGCGAACGCTGCAGCAGATTCGACAATACCGGGAACTCTTCAAACTGTTGATTGCCTTCCTCGTCTACAACGATGGGGTAGTGACAGTCATCTACTTTGCCGCCCTCTATGCGTCGGTGACGATCGGGTTCGACGCGGGAGAACTGATCGTCATGCAGCTGGATCAC
>JBMUAP010000264.1:0-5070 GCA_049454155.1 Blastocatellia bacterium | reverse complement strand
CTCCAATCTGCGTTGGCGTAACGAAGAGTGCCCCTCGAACAACCTCTCGATCGAAGAACGCCCGGTTGAGGTTAATCGCTTCGTGAATCTTCGGCGTCGCGTAAAAGACCAAATGGCCAAGCCCCTCCAGGGCGAGAAGCAGCGCCTGCTGGTTCGATTGCGATCTTCGGTGAAGGGAGAACCGAAAGTACGGCAGCCCGACCAGCTTCGATTCCGCTGCATTGCGCCGCTTAAGGTAGTCGCTCGATTTGAACTGCAAGAAGAGCGGATACCCCATCCCGTCGGCGGTCTCCCCCCCCGCCGGCACCAATTTTTGCTGGTGGACCAGCTCGTGGGTCAAGACAAACCCAAAGGCGATCTCTGACAGCTTCCGTTTCATGGGGGCCCCCGTCGATCCGTCTCCGCTCACCGGAACTGGGAGAGAAACCGTAGGTCATTTTCGTAAAGAAGCCGGATATCATCAAGCCCATACATCAAGGCGCAGAGGCGATCGAGACCCAATCCAAAGGCAAACCCGGAGTACTCCTGCGGGTCGATTCCGGCGACCCGCAGAACCTGGGGATGCACCATGCCGGATCCCCCCATCTCGATCCACCCTGAGCCCTTGCAGACTCGACATCCCGAACCGCCACACTTGAAACAACTGTAGTCGATCTCCGCTCCTGGCTCAACGAAGGGAAAATAGGACGGGCGGAACCGTGTCTCGGTCTGCGGCCCGAACATGCGGCGCACAAACTCCTGGATCGTGCCTTTAAGATCCCCCAGGGTGATGTCACGATCAACGAGCAGCCCTTCGACTTGATAAAACATCGGATTGTGTGTCGCATCGGGGGTGTCCCGCCGGAAGACACGCCCCGGCGCGAGGACCCGCAGCGGCGGCCGCCTTCGTTGCATCGAGTGAATCTGCACGGTCGAGGTCTGGGAACGCAAGGCCAAGTCGGACGAAAAGTAGAAGGTGTCATGCCGGCTGCGTGCCGGATGATTGGCTGGGATGTTGAGCGCGTCAAAGTTGTAGAACGCCGTCTCGATCTCCGGTCCATCCTCGATCTGATAGCCCATCGAGACGAAGATCTCCTCGATCCGCTGGCGGAGAAGCGTGATCGGATGCAGATGACCTGCCAAACCAAACCTTCCGGGCAGCGTCACGTCGATTCGCTCCGACTCGAGACGTGCTGCCTCTTCCCGTGTCGCCGCCTCTTCGACCAAGCGGGCAATCGCTGCCTCGATCTCTTCCTTCCATTCATTGAGCTGTTGACCAGCTACTCGCCGCTCTTCGGGAGCCAGCCGCCCCAGCGACTTCATCTCCGCCGTCAAAAGGCCGCTCTTGCGACCGATCCATCGGTCGCGGAGCGCGGCCACGTCGACCTCGGCTTCAAGCTCCGCCGCCGCCAACTCCGCGGCGAACTGGTCTCGTAGCGCCACCATCCGATCCGTCATGATTCGCTCTCCCCTGGCCCGCTGCTCCCGCCCCGCCCCGCCACAAAGGAAAGACCCAAGGCTCCCGGTCTATCCCGAACACCCTGGGTCCAACTCCTCCTGACGATGGCTCTTGGCGGTGGCCCCCTCCCGTCTGCTGGCGAGTGGCAACCCGCCCCCTGCGTGGTGGATCACTCACGCCGCCGCTTTAGATGATGCCTCGAGCGCTTGCCGGGCGGAACCAGCCAGATCCGCGAACGCCTGCGGCTGATTCACTGCCAGATCGGCCAACATCTTTCGATCGAGATCGATCCCTGCAACCTTCAATCCGTGCATGAATTGGCTGTAGTTCAATCCATTGAGCTTCGCGGCCGCCCCAATTCTGACGATCCACAAGGAGCGGAAGTCCCGCTTCTTCAACTTGCGCCCAACATAGGCAAACTTGAGGGCACGTTCGACCGACTCCTTCATCGAGCGATAGAGTTTGCTCTTTGTCCCTCGATAGCCTTTCGACAGTTTCTCCAACTTTTTGCGCTTATCTAGGCGCTTATGTCCCCGTTTCGCTCGCGGCATTCCTTCTTCCTCCGATCCAATCTACCGTTCTACCGGACTGGATCCCTCAGGGTCTGTGCGCCGTTCGATCCTGGCCGGCTCGCACGGTGCGACAAACGTCTTGACTCTTGGTCGTCTGCTCGCCGTTTCAGTCAACGAGCTCTCCCGACAATGGGATCGGTCCGGATCAAGCCCCTCAGAGCCAGTGGTCACCTTCCCGCCTCCCCAACAACGACTCGAATGGCCGTGGCACCTAGTCGCGACCGTAGGGCAACATGGCCTGAATTCGATCCATATCCGGAACCGCCACCAGCACATCGATGTCGAGTTGGCGCTTCCGCTTGGCCGATTTCTTCGTCAAAATGTGGCGCGCGTGCGAGTGTCCCCGCTTGATCTTGCCGGTTGCAGTCGTCCGGAAACGCTTCGCGGCTCCCTTGTGGGTCTTCAGTTTCGGCATATCTGTCTCTCCTCCGCAGGACGGATGGGCCCTGCTCTCGATTGCGATCCTTCCCTTGATCAAGCCCGTCTTCGGTAGCCAGCGGCCACGAAGGAGGGTCAGAAGCAGCACCGCCTACTTCTTGGGACCAAAGATCATGATCAACTGCATTCCTTCATGACGAGGACGGGCCTCGGCCACCCCTTTATCGGCGAGATCACGCTCGAGTCGGTCCAAGAGCTGAAATCCCAATTCTTTGTGGGTGATTTCACGCCCGCGGAACCGAATCGTCGCCTTGACCTTGTTGCCATCAGCGAGGATCTCCCGGGCGTGCTTCATCTTGAAATTGTAGTCGTGATCATCGGTCATCGGTCGAAACTTGATCTCTTTGACCTCGATCACTGCCTGCTTCTTCTTGGCCTCGTGCGCGCGCTTCTTCTGTTCGTAGAGGTACTTGCCAAAGTCGATGATGCGGCAGACGGGCGGATTGGCCATCGGCGCCACTTCCACCAGATCATAGCCCCGCTGCCGGGCGAGGTCGATCGCCTGCTGCGGAGTCATGATCCCCAGCTGCTCGCCTTCCTCATCGATGACGCGCACTTCACGGGCGCGAATACGATCATTGACCCGTACCTGCGGAGCTCGCGTATCACGACGCATGCCTCCTCGAAAGCCACCGCCAGAAGACCCAATATTAATAACTTCACCTCCGTCTGCTATCGTACGATCTCACCCAGCGAGCGCGGAATCGACCACTACCCCTGAGTTTGCAACGCACGTGTCTGAACCAGATGCTTCAATCGATCGGCAAAGGCCGCGACGGGAACCGCACCTGTGTCTCCGTGGACCCGGTCGCGCACGGCAACCGTTCCCGCTTCTGCTTCGCGTTCCCCAATGATCAACATGAATGGAATCTTCCGGAGCTGGGCCTCACGGATCTTGGCGCCAATCTTTTCGCTCCGCAGATCGACGTCCAGGCGCAGGCCGTGTCCCGACAACTCCTGCTCGACAGCCCGGGCCCGCTCATTGAATCGGTCCGAGATGGGCAGGACGATCGCCTGGACAGGGGCCAACCAGACCGGGAAGGCTCCGGCGTAGTGCTCGATGAGAATGCCGAAGAACCGCTCAAAGGAGCCGAGAATCGCCCGGTGGACCATGATCGGCTGGTGAGGCTTGTTATCCGTCCCGACATACTCGATCCCAAAACGTTGCGGCAGATTGAAGTCGACCTGGATGGTCGAGAGCTGCCACGTGCGCCGGATCGCGTCGACCACCTTGAAGTCGATCTTCGGACCATAGAAGGCGGCCTCATCCTCCATTCGCTTGTAGGACAGCCCTCGCTCGGCCAAGGCCTCAGCAAGCGCACTTTCAGCCAGATCCCAGATCTCGTCCGAACCAAGGTACTTCTCGCGCTCGGTGGCGTGTCGCACCGAAAGCTCCGCCTTGTACTCGAAGCCAAAGGCCCGGAAGATCAGATCGACCAGATCGAGACAACCAAAAATTTCCGACTTGAGCTGTTCCGGAGTGCAGAAGATGTGTGCATCATCCTGGGTAAAGCCGCGCGCACGCATCAGTCCGTGGGAGACACCGGAGCGCTCGTAGCGGTAGACGGTTCCATATTCGGCGTAGCGCTGCGGCAGATCGCGGTAGGAACGTTGGCGGGAGCTGTAGATCTGGATGTGGAAGGGGCAGTTCATCGGCTTGAGCCGGTACTGCAGCGCTTCGTTCTCAGCGTCGGTCATCGCTGGGTACAACACATCTTGGTAGTGCTCGAGGTGACCCGAGATGCGGAAGAGCTCGGCCTGGGTGACGTGCGGGGTGAAGACGAAATCGTAGCCGCGTCGGTAGAGTTCATCGTTGAGGAACTGCTCGATCACCTTGCGGATCAGAGCGCCATTGGGATGCCAGAGAACCAATCCAGCCCCGATCGATTCACTGAAGCTGAAGAGATCAAGCTCCGGGCCGAGGCGTCGATGATCGCGCCGCTCCGCTTCCTCTTTCTGACGAACCCAGGCGTCGAGTTCCTCTTGGTTGAAGAACGAGATGCCATAGATCCGCTGCATCGCGTCCCGCTTCTCGTCCCCCTTCCAATGCGCACCGGCAATCGAGAGCAGCTTGATCGCCTTGATTCGCCCAGTTGAGGGGAGGTGCGGACCGAGACAGAAATCGACGAAGGGGGTGCCTTCGATCGTGTAGCAACTGACGGTCTCTCCCCCCTTCTCGGCAATCAGTTCGCATTTCAAGGGCTCGCCGAGAACAGAGAACTTGGTTTCGGCCTCGGCCTTGGTCATCTCGACCCGGCGGTACTCAAGGTTGCGCTTGACGAGATCGCGCATCCGCTTCTCGATCTTCGGAAGATCGTCCGGCGTAAACCTCGCCCCGTCGGTGCGTTGGAAATCGTAATAGAAGCCACCCTTTGGATCATCCAGGAGAGCAGGTCCGATGCCGAGGCGGGTTCCGGGGTAGAGGTCGAGGACCGCGGCGGCGAGGAGGTGCGCGGTCGAGTGTCGGTAAATCTCAAGGGCCTCTGGGGATTCCGGGACGATCGGCTCGACCCGCTCCCCCTCTCCCAGAGAGTAGGTCAGATCGACCGGATCCTCGGAGAGGGTCTCGTTTCGGTAGAGTCTGGCAGCGATCGCGCGCTTGGCCTCGTCGCGGTTCAGTCG
>JBMUAP010000263.1:0-5072 GCA_049454155.1 Blastocatellia bacterium | reverse complement strand
CCTTCAATCCGCGGAGAATCGCAATCGTGTCCTCTAGGGTCGGCTCTCCGACATAGACCTGCTGAAAACGGCGCGCAAGCGCCTTATCCTTCTCGATATACTTCTGATATTCGTTGAGAGTTGTCGCGCCAACACAACGCAACTCCCCACGCGCCAGGGATGGCTTGAGCATGTTCGAGGCATCGACCGCCCCTTCGGCTCCACCCGCTCCGACCAAGGTGTGCAGCTCATCAATAAAGACGATCACCTGCCCCTCCGCCTTCTCCACCTCCCGCAGCACCGCCTTGAGCCGCTCCTCGAACTCGCCCCTGTACTTGGCCCCAGCGAGCATGGCGCCGAGGTCGAGCGCGACCAGCCGCTTGTTGCGCAGCGTCTCCGGCACATCACCCGAGACGATGCGCTGCGCCAAACCCTCGATGATCGCCGTCTTGCCCACCCCCGGCTCGCCAATCAACACGGGGTTGTTCTTCGTGCGGCGCGAAAGCACCTGAATCGTCCGACGGATCTCGTCATCGCGTCCAATGACGGGATCGAGCTTGCCCACCCGGGCCAACTCGGTCAGATCACGAGAGTACTTCGAGAGCGCCTGGTAGCTCTCCTCCGCCGACTGGCTCGTCACCCTGGCCCCTGCCCGCATCCCCTCGATCACCTTCTCGAGCGCTTCCCGGCTGACGCCCTGCGCACGCAGCATGCGCCCGGCCTCGCCCTGCTTCGCCTCGACGAGCGCCAGCATGAGATGCTCCGTCGAGACATACTCGTCCTTGCGCCGATCGGCCTCCCGCTGGGCGACGGTGAAGACCTCTGCCAATCCCCCGCTGTAGTAGCGCTGCTGACCTGTCCCGGTCACTTGCGGAAAGCGCTGAATCGCCCGCCCAGCTTCGAGGAGAATCTGATCAACCTGGGCCCCGGCTTTCGCCAGCATCGCGCGTGCCACCCCCTGCTCCGGCTCCAACATCGCCACCAGCAGATGCTCTGGTTCCACCTGCTGGTGGTTCTCCTTCTCTGCCCGTGCCACCGCTGCCTCGATCGCCTCCTGCGCCTTGACCGTACACTTGTCCAACCGCATCGCTCGCCTCCCGCTTCCCTGCTCCATCAAAAGCGACGCGGCTCCCGGCCGTCGCCAGCCAGGAGCCGCTCCCCAACTTTCAGAACAATCTCTCTTCTCTCATTCCCATTCCTACTTCGATCCCGCGGCCGCCTGCGATTGGGCCCCTCGCACCGTCACCTCGATCTGGCGCGCCTTGACCTCTTCGCGCTTCGGCAGGCTGATCCGCAGGACTCCATCGCGAAACTCTGCCGTCACCTGCTCGACCTGGACCGTCGTTGGTAGCGTGAAGCTGCGGACAAACGTCCCATACTGCCTCTCCACCCGATGGTACTGCTCTCCCTTCGCCTCTTTCTCCAGTCGACGCTCCCCTTGCAACGTCAGGACGAAGTTCTCGATCGACAGCCGAAAGTCCTCGGCTCGAACTCCCGGAAGGTCCGCCTCCAAGATCAGCGCGTTCGGCCCCTCAAAAATATCGACTGGTGGCGTCCAACTTCCCTTTCTCAATCCTTCCTCCCTCTCCCCCCAACGGGGCATCGCCACGTTGAAGATCCGATTGATGTCCTCCTGCACTCTCCGCCAATCTCCGAGAGTGTCCCGCTCAATCATCCAATTCATATTCCCTCCTTCTCTTCCGAGGACTTCCGTGAGCCCTCATCCTGTCTTTCCGTGTCACTCAATGCCATTCCATTCAAGACAGACCCTTTCCATCATCATCGGCCTGTCATCCCGGTGGGTCGTCCCTTCCACACTCCACTACTTTCCGAGCAGGAGATAGCAGGACGCCCCTCAGCACGAAGGCAATATAAAACTTGAGTCTCTCACTGTCAACTACCTTTACAATTAAAATTCTATAAAAACCCGCACCTCACGACGAGGGAGCCCCCTCCCTCGTCGTACGCTTCTCAAGAGGAGGGAGGCAGTTGAGGGGCGTCAGGGAGAGACGCGAGCACTGGCGACATTGGAAAGGGCGTCAAAAACACGAAGAGAGACGAGACGAGACGCCGAGCGGAGTGGGAGTCGAAGGAGGAACGACTCGGTGAGGGAGTCCGCGACTCCATCGACGGGATAGAGAGGGGTCCACGGACCGCCATCGACCTGGAATTCGGCGCGACGGATCGGGGAGGTGGCGTCGGTGGCTTCGAAGCGGAGTTCGAAGGAGTCCGCCGTGCGGGAAACGGGAAGAGTGCCAAGCAGCGGGGGGGTCAGATCGATCTCGACGGGTTCGGTCTCGAGTCGATGGGAGAGGGCGAGATCGGGTGGATTGGAGGGATGGTCGGAGACACGGACCTGAAAGCGGTAACGCCCATCGGGAAGTGCGTGAGGTTCGACGGTGTAGAAGGACTCGCGCAGGGTGGTCCGAAGAGGCAGATACTCTTCTTGGTCGAGAGGTCTGTAGAAGACCGAAAATTCGAGTTGATCCTGATTGGGGTCCTCCGCCTGCCATTGGAAGGAGAGAGCTCCGCGCTGATAGAGGCGGCGGGGGGGCATCTGCGGCGTGGGAGTGACGGCGGCCGACTCTGCCTGGAGCGCTTCGATGACATTGTCAGGCCCACCTTGTGGGATGGACTGGAGCGCAACACCCGGGGGCAGAAGACTGAGCGAGGTCACCCGGGGAGCCAGATTCCGGGGAAGATAAGAGACGACCACCTCGCGAAGCCTGGGAGCGGGGCCTGTCGGCAGGTGTCGGAGCGTCGCCCGCCATTGGAGGTAACGGGCAGGGGGGCTCTCAATCGGTCCCCCCTCGGCCTGTCGTGAGGGAGTCGACCAATCGCTCCAGGTGGAGTCTGGAATGGCGGTGTTGCCGCTGCGGGTCTGCAATTCGATCGGCCCCTCACCGGACCAGTGCAGACGTCCCCAGGTCGTGTGGTGGCGCGCATCGCGGACCGCCGAAGTCAACGTGCCACTCACCGGGCCAGTGGTCCCGGAAGATGGGCCGGAGGACGGTGTGGAGCGAAACCGGTAGAGCTTGGCTGGACTGGCAGTGGCCAGGTAGACCCAGTCTCCGACGCGCAGAAGGCGGCTGGTCTGTGCCTCGGAGAGGGTCGCAAGGAGGGAAGGAGGCCCTTCGAGGGGGGCCTGGAAGAGTCGCCCCTTCGGCCCAGTCCCGATCAGGAGGCGTCCGTCCGCCAAATTGGGAAGAAAGGCCCGCGCGGTGGCATCTGACGACTCCCAGGCAACGGAGGAGGCCCCCTCGGAGCTGAGGCGGTAGAGAACACTCCGGGCCTGCCCCGTTGCCGACGCGGCACTCGAGATGGAAGAGGCTCCTGCTGGCTCGATGACCTGGACGTCGCTGAGAGTCACTGTGACGCTTCCCTCTCCCGGCAGTGCCACGGTCGGAGACGGGGACGCAGAGCTGGTCGAGGCTCCGGCGTTTGCCGCCAAGCCAGCCGACTCAGCGAGGGCGAGGGCAAGGATCGTCCCGTCTGACGCCAACGCCAGATCGCGGATCTCCCGCTGAGGAGAGTCGAAGAGGGTGAAGAGACGCCCCTCCGGGGTCACACGAAGGAGGCTTCCTCCCGGATCGGTGCCGACCAGGATATTCCCAGAAGGCTCGACGAGGAGCGAGGTGAGATTGGCCTGGGGGAGGGTGGCGAGCATCTTCCCTTCTCCCGTGGGAGAGACGCGATAGAGCCCCCCTTTCTCCCCTGTCGCGACGAGCAGGTGGCCGGTGCGGTCGAAGGCGAGCGCCCAGATGTACTTGGCTTGCGGATCGAAGAAGAGACTCGCCTCTCCATTCGCATTGATCCGGTAGACCTTGCCGTCCGGGGCGCTACCAGCGTAGAGCGTGCCCGCCGAGTCGACGGCGAGCGCCATGATGCCGAGTTCCGACGAAGTATGGAGCAGCTTGGCGCTTCCTGCGGCAGGGACACGATAGATCTTTCCAGGGTTCCCTGTCCCAAGATAGACCGTTCCCTGACGATCAGCCGCCATCGACCAGAGATAGCTCTCGGTCGTGTCGAAGATTTCGGCAAGTTCCGGCGCAATCGTCACCTCCCCATTCGGAGCGACGGTGAGCCCGACCAATTCTCCCTTCTCGACTTCAGCAAAGGTTCCCACCCTCCAGAACTGCGGGCCACCAGCGAGGACCGTCGGCAGAAGGACCTGTGGCAGAAGGCAGATTCCAGCGAGGAGCGCGAGGCCCCCCCACCAGAGAGGTGCCCACGTACGGATCCGAGAAGGGCCAAAGTGGAATGAACGGCTCCCGATGAGAGCGGAGACGAAAGGACGAAGACGTAGCAGCATGGCGATGATCTCACTCGCTGGGGGGCCTCGAAGGCACTCGGTTACGAGATAGACCCAGACGCCCTCAACGGTCCGGAGCGCGGGTGGGCAAAGAAAGCGAAGAAGAGAGGACAGAAGAGAGGGACGGAGGCCAGTCGCTGGCCCCCCCGTCAGAGAGAGGTCAGGGGAGCACCTCGAGTGTCAGCGTCCGAAGGCCAGAGAGCACCAGTGGCGGCGGGGGCAGCTCGGCTTCGAGGATGGTACGCGTCGCCATCATCGTATAGCCTCCGACGCCGCGCACCGACCCAAGCGTCGCCAGGAAAGAGGGGGGGAGCGCGGGCAGTTCCGCGTCGCGCAGCACGACCCCGGCAGCACCCGCCTGACTCAGCCGGAGGTAGAGTCGCCCCGGCTTGCGCAGCCGATTGATCTCCCGAACGAGCTGCTCGGCGGTCCGTGGGGTGAAGCCAGAGCGTGGGGCGGCCGACTGGAGGGCGGCACCATCCCCGACCGTCAGCTGGAGGGGACCGAGCGGCGCGTCAGAAGGGATCGTGATTCGTGCCGGCTCGACGTGCTCGCGACCGCCTTCGAGGCGGGCGACCACCTGCAGATCGAGAGTCTCCCCGCGACGCACCTCCGTCCGCGCGACCCGCAGTCGGTCGAGCTGGCCGCTCTCGCGCACATCCCGGGAGATGATCTCGTAGCGGATCTTCTCGATCGCCAAGTCCTCAAAACCCGTCGAGAGCAGGGTGCTGACCGGCTGCGCCGCGGCAATCGCCGCGGCAATCGGGGCGTTGAGCCCGAC
>JBMUAP010000262.1:0-5077 GCA_049454155.1 Blastocatellia bacterium | reverse complement strand
CGCTCTGGGCGGCCCCCCGAGCTGCGACCTCGATCCGATTCAATTCCGCTTCGATCTCTGCGGTTCGACGCACGGTCAAGTCGCCTGGCTGCTCGTTGAATTGGGCATAGTTGGCGGTGCAGAGTTCGATCTGAAAGGCGCCCAGTTTGGCGGCGATCTCGATCTGTCGCGGATCTGGATCGATGAAGAGACTGACGAAGATCCCTGCCTCCTTGAGTCTCGCGATGGCCCGCATGATCGGTTGGGAAAAGGAGAGCACGTCGAGCCCTCCCTCCGTCGTCACCTCCTGTGGGCGCTCGGGAACGAGCGTCACGACATCCGGTTTGACCCGGCTGGCGATCTCGATCATCTCGTCTGTCGCCGCCATCTCGACGTTGAGATGGGTCACGACGACCTGTTTGAGGGCGATCAGATCGTAGTCCTGGATATGGCGGCGGTCGCTGCGCAGATGGGTGGTGATGCCATCCGCACCGGCCAGCTCGCAGAGGACGGCCGCAGCCGCGGGGTTGGGTTCGTTGGTTCGCCGTGCCTGCCGAATGGTGGCAATGTGGTCGATATTGACATTCAACCGGTTTCTCTTCATCTACTTGGGCTCCCGATAGGTTCCAGTGATTCGATTCCAGCCGATCCGCATCACTTCGAGAAGGGCCTTGAGCGGAGTTCCGACCAAGTGGACCTTCGATCCAGGGACATGATTCCAGCGGACCGGCGTTTCGAGCAAGCGCCAGCCCTGCGATCGGGCAAGAAAGAGGATCTCCGGATCGAAGCCAAAGCCCTCGATGCGCTGTTGTCGGAAGACGCGCCGGGCAGTCTCTCGACGAAAGGCCTTGCACCCGCATTGGGTGTCGAGGTATGGAAGCCCCGTGAAGAGATACTGGACCAGGTTGCCAACGCGACCGATCATCTCGCGGATCCAGGATTGGTGCGTCCCGATCAGGCTCCGGTCGAGTGCGCGCGAGCCGAAGACCACATCGTACCGACCTTCCTCGATGGGGCCAAGCACCTTGGGCAGCTCGCTGAGTGGAGTGGCGAGGTCGGCGTCGTAGAAGAGCAGAATCTCGCCACTCGCTGCGAGCATCCCAGCGCGGACCGCATACCCCTTGCCGCGATTGCCCGGGTTGTTGAGCAGGTGGAGAGAAGGGCCGAAACGCTCTTGATAGCCCTCGACGATCTGAGGCGTCGCGTCGCGTGACCCGTCGTTGACGACGAGGACTTCACTCGAATACGGCTGCTGATGGAGATAGGCAAAGGTCGCCTCGATCGTCTGCCCGATTCGATCCGCCTCATTGTAGGCGGGGATGATAATGGATAGGTGGATCATCGCGCACAAAGACTCAAGATCAACGAATTATTCAAAGCCCTCACTATAGCACGCCCGCAACTGGCCGGGCACCCGATCGAGGCGGAAGCCACCCGTTTGACGACATTTGCTTGGAGGGTGGGGCTGGCGGCTACTCCGGTAGCTACCTTGGAGAGAGAGTGGGGGAGTGGTAAGATGCCGGCGCCCTTTGTTCGAGTCTCGGATTGGACGATCCCCGGAGGCAAGTGGGGATCGACTCCACAGGCGGAAATCAGATGAACAATCGACGATCGACGAACTTCGAGACCTTGTTTCGCGGACCCGAGGTCCTGACGGTAACGGAAATCACCAAACGCTTGCAGGCTACCCTCCGACGTGCCTACCCGAGTGTCATGGTAGAGGGGCAGGTTACGGGCTTTGTCCGCAGCGCCATTGGCCATTGGTACTTCACCCTCAAGGATGCGGAATCACAGCTTCCGTGCGCCTTCTTCCGTCAAGGCAACCAGCTCTCGCGATTTGTCCCGGAGAATGGGATGGCGGTGCGGGTTCGGGGTTCGATCGGGATCTATGCTGCGCGAGGCCACCATCAGCTGGTGGTCGAGGTGATCGAGCCAGTTGGCATTGGGGCCTTGCACGTCGCATATGAGCAGCTGCGCCGCAGGTTGGATGCCGAGGGGCTCTTCGACGAGCGGCGCAAACGACCAATCCCCCGCCTTCCCCGCCGGATTGGAATCGTCACTTCCCGTGAGGGTGCGGTTCTTCAGGACATCCTGCACGTCCTTGGACGAAGGAATCCACAGCTCTCCGTGGTGATTGCCCCGACGAGGGTGCAGGGAGCGGGCGCGGCACGCGAGATTGCGTCGGCGATCCGGTCCCTCAACCAGCTCTCCCGTGAGTCCAGCGGGGATCGCGACGGCCGAATCGACGTCATGATCGTCGGGCGTGGGGGTGGTTCGATGGAGGATCTCTGGGCCTTCAACGAGGAAGAGGTCGCACGTGCGATTGCCACGTCCGAGATTCCGGTGATCTCGGCGGTTGGCCACGAGACGGACTTCACCATTGCCGACTTCGTCGCGGATCTTCGGGCGGCGACCCCTTCCGTTGCGGCGGAGCGGGTGACCGCCGGGATGGATGAACTGCGACAACGGGTCGACGACTTGGAGAATAGCCTGCGGATCGCCGTCAGGCATCGATTGGACCGGGCCCAGTGGGCGATGCGGGCGCTGCGCGAGAGCCGTGGACTTCGCGAAGTTGGTCTCCGCCTGGCCCGTGGCGAGCGCCGTTGCCGTGACCTTGAGCACCGGCTTCTCCGTGCGTTGCCCGATCAGTTGGGGGCGCAGCGCCGTCGACTTGACTCCGCCCGAACGTCCCTGGCACGAACGGATCCCCGGGCCATCTTCAAGGTGGCACGTGCCCGTGTCACGGAGGGGGAAGAACGATTGAACCGGGCAATGGAAGGGAAGATGAGGGCTGCTGGGGTCGAGTTGGCCGGTTGGGCGGGAAAGCTCGACGCCCTCTCTCCTTTGGCCGTTCTCGCCCGAGGTTATCTGATCGCGCGGCGTGAGGATGGCCGGCTGGTCAACCGGGCGGCGACGATCTCGCCGGGTGACCCGCTCTCTCTTCGCTTTGCGGACGGTACGGTCAAGGTCGTCGCGTCCAGCATCGACCTCGTCGACACGACCGAAAGGGAGACTTCAACGAGATGACAATCAAGACGACTGTAGATTCCAACCCGGCGACACCATCCGAAAATCGAACCTTTGACGAATCGCTCCGTCTTCTTGAAACGATCGTCCGTCAACTGGAGTCGGGTGAACTGCCCCTCGAGCGCGCACTCGACCTCTTCGAGCAGGGAATCGGCTTGGCGCGCCACTGCCAGTCTCATCTCGAAGCTGCCGAACGGCGCGTCGAGGTCCTGCTCCAGGAGAAGGGGGGCGCCGTCCGCCTCGCTCCCTATGAGGCCGAGTCGACATCCCGAACGCCCTCGCGGCCGGTGTCGTCCTCCCCCGCCCCAAAAGATGAGGAGGACGAGGAGGAGGACGAAGATCTCGAGGACGAGGAGGACGATTCCGACCTGCCCTTCTGAGCCGCTTTTTTGACTGAGCTGAACTTGGAGATTCACGCAGGGAGCGAAGCCGGTACGATCAATGGAAGAATTATTTCGCCAAGAAGGATCCCGGATCGAGCGATGGCTCGACCGACTTGTTCCGTCGGAGACAGATCCGCCAGGCCTGATTCACGAGGCCATGCGCTACAGCCTCTTTGCTGGCGGGAAGCGGTTGCGCCCGATTCTAGCCATCGTCACCGGGGAGCTCTACGACGTCCCGGAAGAGACGCTGCTTCCTGCAGCCTGCTCGCTCGAGATGATTCACACCTACTCGCTGATTCACGATGATCTGCCAGCAATGGATAACGACGATCTCCGACGCGGCATGCCGACGAGCCATGTTCGCTATGGCGAAGCGATTGCGATCCTCGCTGGGGACGCACTCCTGACGAGGGCCTTTCAGACGCTGGCCGAACTCCGTGGTGTCGAACCCGGCAGATTGGTGCGGGTCATTGGGGAAGTCGCCCAAGCGGCCGGAACGACCCAGGCGCTCATCGGCGGACAAGTCCTTGATCTGCAGTCGGAAGGGAGGGTCGTCACCAGCGAGGCGCTCGAAGCGATCCATCGTGCCAAGACCGGAGCACTGATCCGCTGCGCCGTTCGCCTCGGTCCCCTCCTCGGAGGTGCTCCTGAACCGGAACTTGCCGCCCTGACCGTTTATGGTGAGAAGATCGGACTGGCGTTTCAGATCGCAGATGACCTTCTCGACGAGACGGCGACCACGGAGGAGCTGGGAAAGACCGCGGGAAAGGACCTCGCGACCGACAAGGCGACGTACACCTCTCTCTATGGGATCTCCGAGGCGACACGCCTTGCCCAAGAGGTCACTGCCACCGCCATCGAAGCGCTCCAGTTACTTCCACGAACCCCTGACCGGCTCGCGCAGATTGCGCGTTTCATTGTCGATCGACGCTCCTGACAGGGCTTTTCGAGAGAGATGACGGCACTTGGTGTGGATCGCCTCACCTTGACAACCTCGGGGTCGGTTGTTACTCTCCATCTTTTCCATATCGTTCAGGTTTTGTGAGAGCCTGCGTATTCTCACAGCGTGAAGATCCTGGATCGAAGAGAATCTCTCCCGCCGAGAGAACTCCAGGAAGACCCAGGAAGCGAAGACATCTGAAAGGCGACTGACTATGAAGAGAACTTTCCAGCCAAACAATCGACGCCGCGCCAAGACCCACGGGTTTCGCGAGAGAATGAGTACCAAGGCTGGCCGGGCGGTACTCAAAAGACGACGTGCCAAGGGACGGAAGCGCCTGACTCCGAGCCATTACTGAGATCCTCTCCGGGGGTGGTGGGTCAAGGATCCAATCACGGCTGGAACCCGCATCCATCCCGCTCCCGTTGCCGAGAGTTTGTGGCTCCCCTCCCGCGCCTCTCCTGGGCGAGCCAGGATGGAGTGACTAGCCACTGGGCCAAGAGGCGGGACTGGGATTTTGATCAACTCCTTGCGGATTCGCGCATGAAAAACCCGAGTCTCCCCGCGAGGCTTCGCAACAACCGGGAGTTCAGCCGAGTCTATGAAGAGGGTCGCCGATATCACACCCCGTTCTTCAATGGCTTTCTCCGCCAGACTGGCGAAGATGCGCCCCGCCTTGGTTTCACGGTGACCCGAAAGATCGGGAACTCGGTCGTTCGAAACCGCTGCAAGCGGCGCTTGCGAGAAC
>JBMUAP010000261.1:0-5081 GCA_049454155.1 Blastocatellia bacterium | reverse complement strand
CAGCGCAATCTCCGTGTCCTTCTTGTTCTGGAACTTCTCATCGGGGTAGAGGGAGTACTGCTGTGGGGTGAGCCGCAATGCCTCGAAGACGCGCCTGGGCAGATCCTCATGCCCGATCCCGGACTCCCCGGCAGCGGCGAGCGCCTGCCGGAGCGCGACGCGAATGAGGGTCGTCTCGAGGAAATCGTTGAAGTGGCCTGCCTGCAACGAGGCATCCTGTCGATTGTCGGTGAAGGTCAGCAGCTTGCGCGCCGAAGCGGGGAGTGGCTCCTGCCGCAGACGACGGATCGCAGCCAGATTAGTGATCGTCGTCGCCGTGCTGCGCCCCTCGGAACCGAGCCCCGTCACCTTGCTGAAGTCGTTCCGCTGTCGGTAACTCCACGAAACCCCACAGGAGAGGCAGAAGCGGAAGGGCGAGGTGAAGTAACTGTACGTCAGCCCCTCGCCCCCAACTCGTCCATCCGTCCCGACGACTACTGGCTGCGGCAGATCGGCCTCGCGTTCGGGATTGATCTGCCCATCCTCCCGCAGCCACTCCTCTGGCACCCGATCGACCATCTCCCGGCGGTCGATTGGGAAGGGCTTCGTCGAGCTGAAATAGAGAAAGCCGGGTTGACTGACCCCCTCTTCGCGCCCCTGATCATTTGTCGCGCGCGCCTTGAACCGGTCGGGCTCCCCTCTCTTCCCAAAGACTCGCGTCACCGAGTAGTACTCCTGCCCACACTCCCGGCAGAAGGTCAGCGGCAGAAGAAGGTGTTGGCGCGACCCTGGCCGGTAGTACTGCCCGAAGAGGGTCAGGTAGCGGGTCGCTTCGTCCTCGAGCGTCGCGTGAATCGTCTCCCCGCGGCTGATGAATTGGTGGAGGCGGAAGCTGAGCGGAGCCGCTCCCGTTACTGAATGTCGCTCACACTCTGCCCCGGCGAGCAGGGCCCGCTGCAGCGCCCGCTGACACTCCTCAGGCGAGAGCCCGAGCTCGTGCGCCAACCTTGCCGCAGCGCCACCCGCGCCCGTGATCCGGGAGGGGCGCCGCCGGACCAGCCGGCCTTCCTGTTCTTCTAATCCCAAGTGACACTCGATCCAGGCAACCAACGGATCACCAACGAAGGCAACATAGTCTGTCGGGAACGAACCGCCCGTCGCCACCTCCTGGACCCGCTGCCGCAACTCTTCCGGCGTCGGCTCGCCCGTTGTCGCCCGCTCCAGCGTCTCGCGGATGACGCTCTCCGGTCGCACCTCTGCCCCGAAGATCGTCGTCGCCACCCGTGCCACCTCTTCCCGCTGCGACGCGAAGCCCCCTCCTCCCGCAATCGTCGCCGAGGTGCCGATGCAGAGAAGATCTTTCGCCGCCAACCGGTTCCGCAGCCGCCTGACCAACAACGAGACATCCGCCCCTTGCCGCCCGCGGTAGGTGTGCAGCTCATCCAGCACCAGAAAACTCAATCCCTGTGCCGACTCGATGATCTTCTGCTCGAAGGGGCGCGTCAGCAACAGATCGAGCATGACGAAGTTGGTCAGGAGGATGTCCGGGGGGGACCGCAGAATCCGGTCGCGCGTCTCTCGATCCTCCTGCCCCGTGTACCGCGCATAGCTCACCAGGGCCTCACCCGGAGACCCGAGATACTTCTCCAACTCCCCTTCCTGGCTGTTGGCGAGGGCGTTCATCGGATAGACGACGATTGCCCGGATCCCCTTTCCCGTCCCCTCCCGCAAGACCCGGTCGACGATCGGGATCATGTAGGCCAAGCTCTTTCCCGATCCAGTTCCCGTCGTCAGCACATAGTTCCGCCGGGCAGCCGCCTCCTCAATCGCCGCCACCTGATGGCGGTGCAACTGGAGCACCTGCCCTCCTCCCAACCCTCCCACCCCTCCCACCCCTTTCTCCCGACGAAAAATTCTTTCGCACTCCGGATGGAGTATCCCCTCCCGGATCAACCATTCGAGCGACTCCCCCCGCGCGAACGAGGGGTTGAGCTGGATCAAAGGGTCCGGATAGAAGACTCCCTCCGCCAAGCTCGCCTCCACCTTCGCCGCAATTCGCGCGTCTTGGAGCTGCATGAAGCTCTTGATGTACCCCTCATAGTGGGCAATCAGGTCATCTCGAAACTCAAAAATGTTCATCACTCGCTCTCGAAATCCGGGGTCGTTGACGAGGCTGAAGGCGTCCCTCCTCTGGCCAAGAAGGGGAAATCTGCTCCAGTCCAGGAGTCAAAGCTGAGATGGTGGAGTTCAAATTACCGTTGGTGGGGGCTTCCATCGGCAGATGGCAGTTACCGAGAGGGTTGGTCTGGCGCTTGGCTGAGCTTCCTGTTCCGGGGCATGGCAGCTCCGCATGAAACCTTGAGTTGACGATATTGGACTCTGCGCCAACCCACTGTCAACAACTCGGCAAGATTTCTTCCCCCCATGACCCCGAACATGACCCCGATCAAGACTCCGAACCGGCTTTCTCACTTGATTTTTTTCGTCCATTCCAATCCCACTGGTGTATCCTGACACGCGAACGAAGCGGTGGGCGATCGGCTCTCGGCCAACAGCTGATCAAAGCCCGCCCCCCAACTACCCAGCCAACCCACCAGGAGGAGAGAAGAATGTGGATCTTTACCAAGCACGGCTTCTACAGCGCAGTCTGCGCGCGCCAGGGAGATGGAGGCTACGGTCAACCCGTCGATCCTGACCGGATCATGGTCCGGGTCAGGCTCCGTCAGCACCTCGAGGCGCTCCAGCACCGCTTTCCCGTGCTGCTCTCTCGGTCCTTCCGAAGAGGGTCTGGTCGGAGGTTCTGGCGGGGCTTGGCGAGGAGACGGACTACGACAACTTCAAGTCGGCAGTCGCCCACCACCAGGGCGCATCCGGGGCCGCTTACGAGCACGCCCTCCACGATGTCTGGTCGGTCATGTACCGCTTGCAGAGATGACGGGAGGGCCCAGGGCCCCCAAGGTTGGCTGAAACAGGAAGAGGAGTCCGGCGGCTTGCCCTCCACGCACCAAGCGGAGGGATTCGAGGGTCTGCTCGGAGCTCATCACGCTATCCTCCGAGGGTCAACTTGGTATACTCTCGCCGCTCCGCGATCAGCTCCTTCAACTTGGAGAAGGTGCGGGTCTTATCAATTGCTCCCTTGGGATTGGTGATGACGGGAATCTGGTTCCATTGGCAGAAGCGCTTGAGCTCGGCCGCCTTGAGCGTCTTCCAGTGCTCCTTGACCTCTGCGTCGGTTCCGAGCGCCATCCGATGGAGCAGCTCCTCCATCTCGCGTCGTGGGGTATCGTTGAGCTCCTGGATGACTTGCGACGAGACGCCCGCCTTGACCACCTCGATCGCAAACTGCTCCTTCTCCTTCTTCCCGTTCTTGAGATAACGAGTTCCGATTGGAGACTGCCCACTCATCCAATCGGCGGTCACCAGAAGGCGATTCTCTGCCTGGGCCAACAGCGCAACCAAATCGGCATAGGCGGCGGTATTCCGGAAGGCCTGTCCCATGGCCTTGGATGTAAAGGTAGCGAGCTGGTCGTCCAGCTTCCCGGCCAAGCTCGTCAGCCCTGGGTCTCGCAGCAGGCTCGGGTGTTGATCGATGATCTCGAGCAGGTCACGCAGTCGTCTCGCCAAGTCCATGGCCATTCTCCTTTCCGTACAGTGGGGAGTGGAAGATCTTTCGTGTCAAGTTGACATAGTCCTCCCCGATTGCGTCGCTATTGGGGGTGAGAATAACGGGCAGACAGCTCTCGACGGCACGCGACGCCTTGACCGTACTCCGGATCTGCTGCGGCAGGATGTCGGCATCCGGTGCCAAGACCGAGGCGTGGTTCCTCCGCGCAGAGAGGATGGTTAAACACATGTAATTCTTGACTCTGCCGATCGTCACATTGCTTGCAACATCGTTGAGGATGACGCCGCGTATCGTCGCCGGCCGATATTCCGGAATCGCCTGCTGCGAGGGGAGCGATCGCTCATGAAAGCCTGCAATCTTGTTGATCAGAAGCGCCAACCCAAGCTCGCTCAGCTTCTCCGGTTGGCAGGGCACATAGATCTCTTGGCTGCAGAAGATGGCACATTGACTGGCTCGCAACAGGTTGGGCGGGCAGTCAAAGATCAGATAGTCATAGTGTGGGAAGATGAATTGGATCTGCCGGTAAAAGAGGTCGTAGAACGGATCTGTCCCCGGATCCAGAGGCTCCTCCTCAAGCCGCATCAATTCATACGTCGCCGGCAAGAGATCCAGATTGGGAAGGAGGTGCATTCCCTTCCCCCCCCCGCCCCCCACTCGGGCCGATGTTGTTGTCGACAGGAGAGGCCCCTGGAAGGAAGGCTCCATAGACCGATCGGCCCCGGACGGAGTTGATCAGGTTCCACCGCTCCACCCCCATCAACCAGATGCTCGCGTTGCTCTGCGCATCAAAGTCGATCAAGAGGACCTTCTGCCCGAAATGATAGGCAAGGCAGGCGGCGATATTGACCGAGAGCGAGGTCTTCCCGACTCCGCCCTTGAGATTGACAAAACTGATCCGTCTGGCTGCCATCGGCGTTCCCCTCGCACGTGAACAGGCGAAGGGAGGAGCCTCCCGCAGGCCGCCGAAGCGGACCGAGGCTCCTCCCTTCTTCCCTCCCTCGTCACCGGATCAGAAATGCTCCTGAATCGGCTCGTCAATCACCAATGGACCATTGTGTGACTCCGCCGAGCGGGCCTCCTCTGCTAGTGGGTTGCCGAGCGGCTCTTCCAGATCACTCAATTCGAGCAGGATCGGATAGAGTCGCCGGCAGTACTCTGGCTTGAGCAGATTGACCTGGTTGAGCTGGCTGTGCAGATGGTTCGTCAGGGCTTGTCGAAGATCTGTCGGCAGATCCTCGATCGAGAGCATCTCCGAGATGAGATGGGCCAAGTAGGTGCGTGTTTCGGCTTTGATGGGCGACTGCATGGAATGCCTCCTCTCCGGGATCAACCCGGATGACTTGTGGGTGGAGGGGCACGTCGTAGAGAAGCGAGCGTTGTGGGGGCACTGCGCCAGGCCGTACCTGGGCGACACGGAGTCCATGGCGACGCGAGCTATGTGTCGGGCCGGGTGGCTGGCCGGTCATTGCCTCGGGGG
>JBMUAP010000260.1:0-5096 GCA_049454155.1 Blastocatellia bacterium | reverse complement strand
CGGGCCCGTGTCCACCGATGAACTTGGTCAGCGACTGAATGACGATGTCGGCTCCGTGGGCGATCGGGGTGCAGAGGGCAGGGGAGGGGGTCGTATTGTCGATGATCAGGGGCAGACCGTGCGCGTGGGCAATCGAGGCCAGCTTCTCGATGTCGACGATGTCGAGCTTGGGGTTGCCGACGGTCTCGGTATAGACCGCACGGGTCCGATCGTTGATCGCTGCTTTGAGGCCGGCCTCATCCTCTGCGTCGACGAAGCGGACCGTGATCCCCAGCTTGGGAAGGGTGTAGTGGAAGAGGTTGTAGGTCCCTCCGTAGAGCGAGGTCGTCGAGACGATCTCGTCCCCCGCATTGGCCAGCGTGGTGATGGCGAGGGTCTCCGCCGCCTGTCCCGACGAGAGGGCGAGGGCCGCCATCCCGCCTTCGAGCGCTGCGACCCGCTTCTCAAGGACGTCGGTCGTCGGATTCATGATCCGCGTGTAGATGTTGCCGAACTCCTGGAGCCCGAAGAGGCGCGCCGCGTGGTCGGCATCGGTGAAGTTGTAGGAGGTGGTTTGATAGATCGGGACGGCCCGCGATCCGGTCGTTGGGTCGACCGATTGGCCGGCATGAACAGCCAGCGTGTTGAACTGATAGGATGGTTTCTCGTCAGACATGTCAATCTCCTGTTCGAAACAAGGTAGAGTGAACACGTGGACAGACGACGCTCTAACTGGAAACTGCTAGGGGAAATGAGTCAGCGGAATGAGGCTCTTTAGCAGTTTTTTACGTGGAGCAAGTCGCTTAAATCGCCACGCGATGATGAATTGTCAACCAACGTCAGGCAGTGTAGAGTGCTACATTTGCCTTGTCAAGAGAGAAAGAAAAGAGTTGCGGCACAATTATCGGAACGATGACTGCACGATGACACAGAGACTGACGGTCCCATTGCCAATCTACCAGGCCTTGATGGCCCATGCGCTGCGGGAGGCTCCGTGGGAGTGTTGTGGCCTGCTTGGGGGAGTCGGGGAGGCGGTGCAGAGCTGCCATCCGCTGACCAACCGCGCGCTCACTCCCCAGACGCACTACTTTGCCTCTCCCGAGGATCTCTTTCCGGCGATGCGGTCGCTGCGGGAGGCGGGGGAGACGCTGCTGGCCATCTATCACTCGCACCCTGTCGGCGATCCTTTTCCGTCGGAGACAGACTTGGAGCTGGCCTTCTATCCACAGGTCGTCTACCTGATTGTCGGGCCACTCCATCCCGAGCCGGGATTCTCTGCGTCGCCCCCGGAGGTTCGCGGGTTCCTGCTCGGCGGGCCGGAGGTCCAGGAAGTCGAGGTCGAGCTGGAAGGGCGCGCTGAGGAGCGCCGCCAGATCTTGGTCGACCTCCTGCCACAGATGGGCTCTGCTCACCCATCTGAACCCGATCTCTCACTTGGAGAGGAAGGGGCCAGCTCCGCTCCTGAGCCTCCTCCGGAAGCGGTTCAGCTCCCTCCTGACAAAGTTTCGGTGGGCAGCCAAGCGGAGGTCGTCTCCGTTGATGCTCTGCCGGAGCAGGAACTCGCTGAAACTCCCCTGGTGGTCCCAGAGGAGCTCGAACTGGTCGAGGAGGGGTTGGACGAGGCGATTGTCGAGCCTCCGCAGATGACCCCAGAAGAGGTGGCGCCCGTCGACAATCTACCGGAGGAGGCGCCCGATAACACCCCCTTGGTGGCCCAGGAGGAGGTCGAACTGGTCGAGGAGGCGTTGGACGAGGCGATCGTCGAGCCTCCGCAGATGACCCCGGAAGAGGTGACGCCCATCGACGAGCTGCCGGAGGAGGCGTCCGATAACGCTCCCTTGGTGGTCCAGGAGGAGGTCGAACTGGTCGCGGAGGTGTTGGACGAGGCGATCGTCGAGCCTCCGCCGGTGACCCCGGAAGAGGTGGCACCCGTCGACGAGCTGCCGGAGGAGGCGTCCGACGAAACTCCCCTCGTCGTGGCAGAGGAGGTCGGACGGGTCGCGGAGGTGTTGGACGAGGCACCCGTCGAGCCTCTGCCGGTGATCCAGGAAGCGGTCGAGGCCATCGACGAGCTGCCAGAGGAGGCGTCCGACGAGGCTCCCCTCATCGTTGAAGAGGCGGTCGAGCCCGTCGAAGATGCATCAGAGGCGTGGTCTGACGAAGCGCTGCAGGAGTCGATTGCCGAGCCGATCCCGCCCGCCGTCGAGCCGGTCCCGCAATTGACGGCAGAGGAGACGGGAAGTGGCGCACCGGAAGAGGCCGCGGGTGGCTGGGCCTCGCGGCTCACCCGCAAGATCCGCTCCGCCATTGCCCGGGTCACCCGCTGGGCCTTCAGCGGAAGAGACCGTCAATGAAGCCAATCTCATAGGCGAGCCAGCCGCCAAATCCCAGGCTGAATGCGCCCGAGAGAGCCCGTACCGCCAGGTTGGCTCGCAGGAAAGAGGTCGCGGTAAAACGGGCGGGGAGCCCAATCACCAGGCTCATGATCATCATTCCCCCGATCGAGCCGAGGCCAAAGATGACGATGTAGGCGAGGGCGAGGGGCAAGGAGCGAATCGTCGCCAAAACCCCGAGCATGAGCCCGGCGCTGCCCGCCAAGCCGTGGACCATGCCGACGGCCAGTGGACGCAGGTTCCAAGACTGGCTGGTCGGTGGTGGCTCTGAATCGATGACCGCAGCCAATGGCCCACCTTGCCACTCCTCGACCGGGAGAGGGCGGGGGGCGGTCAGTTGCCGGTAGAGTCGCCAGAGGACATTTCCGCCGAGTCCGATCAGCATCAGTGCGACGCAGAACTCCAGCATCTTCTCATACCGCTCGATGCGAAGGTTGAGCGCAAGGACGCCGATTCCAGCGATCAGCAACGAGAGGGTGTGGCCCACTCCCCAGAGGCCACCAATCAGGATGGAGCTGAGCAGGTTCTTGCGCTCGCAGACGATGGCGGTGACGGCGGCCAAGTGGTCTGTGTCGAGCGCGTGGCGGAGTCCGATCACCAGCCCGAGGCCAAGGATCGCCAGGGCGGAACCGGCGGCGCTTCCAGCCGTCTCCAGCTCCGCGTTCCAGATTGCCGCCAGCTCGTTCATTCCCCATCCGCTGGCCAAGAGGGCCTCTCCAATCATCACTCCTCCAACCAAAGTCACTCCCGCGGCACCAAAGACCGGGAGGATCCGCATGGCCCGACCGGCGGCCGGGATCCGTTCCAGGAATCGCCCCCCGTGCACCACGGCAATTCCGACAAGGGTCAAGACAGTGGCGAGTCCAAGGCTGAAGGCGACGATCAGTACCAAGCCGTAGGCCGTTCGCTGGAGCGAGACGGCCCCCAGCAGAAGAACCCAGGCTGCCGGGCAAGGGATGATGCCCCCCGAGATTCCCAACGTCAAGAGACTCCGGCGGGAAAGATCCTGCGGCAACTCTTCCGTCGATGAAGAGCTTGGGTATGCCGGGTGTGGATGGTGGTGATGCAGCAGGGTCGACCAGCCGAAGCTCGCCAACCACGGGACCGAACCGCGCAGCCGTTGGACGAGAAGGCCCAGCCCGATTCCCATGAGCAGGGCTCCGGAGATGAAGCTGAGGATGGGGTAGATCCGTTCGGGGAGAAAGTACTCCGAGGCGATCAGAAACGCCAGTCCGCCGAGATAGACCGTCAGGGTGTGCGCGGCGGTGACGGTCAGACCGAGGAGGACGGCGTGGCGCGCCGTTCCCCGGGCACCGACGAGGTAGGCGCCGACGAGGGCCTTGCCGTGCCCCGGCGAGAGGGCGTGGACGGCCCCGAGCCCAAAGGCGATCAGCAGGCCCAGCAGGATGATTCCTGGCGTCAGCGTGGGGACGGTGATCAGGGAGAGAAGGCGATCGCGCGTCTCCCGTACCGGCTGGCCATCGCGCCGTCGGAGTGGTTGAGACCCAGCGGGCCGCTCCCCTTGCGTCGCCGACCAGCTCCCGCTCTGCTCGCGCAGGGGGGCGTAGAGCAGGCTCTCCGGGTAGGCCAACAGCTCATCGGTGATCCCGTTTCCGGCCACCGAGCTGTCGTAGATCTCAATCCCGTTGGTCGAGGTGACGACCATCTCCCGCCAGCCGGCGGTCTCGGTCTGGTTTTCGTTGACGAGCGTGAAGTGGCGGCCCCGTGCCCCGCCAGCCCAATCGATCGGGCCCGTCAGGTCGAAGGTCAGCCGCATCGTTGCCAGCCCCATCGCGTCCGACTGTGTCTGGCCTGGGACGAGAGCCCCCCGGCTGGAGACGATCGTCAGGGGCAGGCGCTGCCCGTCGATCTCGAGGCGCAATCCCGCGAGGTAGGTCGGGGCGACCTGTGCGAGGTAAGCCTCCATCTCCTCCGCCGAAAGGCTACCGCTGGCGTCCGTGTCGGCCCGCTGCGCCTCCCGGAAGGCGGGGAGTTCCGCCAGATCGACGACATACCGCACTCCGATCCGCGTTGTCCCGACCTCGATCCGCGCGTAGTGGTTGACGGAGAACTGGCCGAGCGGGTGGGCCTGCACCAGTTCTCCCTGACCGATGAGCAGCAGTCCAATGATCAGCACGCTCGCCCATCTCCAGCTCCGCCGGGCCCGATACCTGCTCTCTCTCCTGCTGTTCTCTTCGACCATCTCGCTTCTGCCCATTTCGATCCTCTGACTTCTCTCCGCAGCCCCTTCTGGCATCACTGGAACTGGACCTGTACTGTGTACATTCAGGACCCCCGAAAGGAACCCGTTAGCCTGGATTTCTCACTGATTTGAATTGAAGAAGGCTCTTATCAAGAGATAAAGAGTTCATTCATAAGCGATTACGTAAAGAAACAGGATTCTTCTTGTGAGCACAGAGTCTAAGAGACTGCCACTTGAATTTCAACCTCGCGGAGTCGGGCAAGTGATTGGACAATTCAACAGCGGAACTGTCAGCTCAGACGGTGGAGGGCTGCTGTGCTTCAAGAAGGAAGATGGGGCTTCCGTTGTTTGTATGGAAAAGCAAAAACGTCGCTGCAAAGATCTCTTCTCCCTGCAGGGGGAGCTTGTCGTCTCAACACTATCGGCTTCGGGGGGGCATCAGAATGGAGAATGGGTCAGGCGGGTCAGTCCTTGCTTCTCGGCGATTCTTTGGCGACCCGGCCCGCCGTCCCACCCCGGCG
>JBMUAP010000259.1:0-5124 GCA_049454155.1 Blastocatellia bacterium | reverse complement strand
ATCTCTCCCTCGTACTCGACTCCAACCTGGAGCGGGGAGCTCTCTGGCGTAGTATCCATCTTTTTTCTTTTGGCTTCTTTTGGGCTTTTTCCGGATGACGGGAGGCTTGCGGCCGCTCACAACCCAAGGTAGAAGAGGCTCAGCCGAGGAAGCCGGAAGTGCTCCCGCAGGCGACGGACGAGGTAGTTGTCGAGGGTCTGCTGGTAGATCTCAGGCTTCATCGTCTCCCGGTAGGGTTTGAGTTGCTGACGCCCTTCGCGCTCCCATTCTTCGAGGACAGGTCGGGGGAGCTCGGCACGCAGCCCCGTCATCAGCGTCTCTTCGACGCGGGTCAAGTCGGCCTCAAGTGCCTCGTAGGAGATCTGCCGCGCCGTTTGCAACTCCCCGAGGAGCGCCTCGATGCGCCCGATCGCGCGGGTGATCAATTCCCGCGCTGGACTCTCGGGCGGCTCCTCTCCGCGACGTCGTGCGAAGGCAGCCGTCTGCTGGGTGAGGTAGTCCCGGACACGCTCGAATTCGAAGAAGGCCCCGTCTTCTCCCGCCTGGCTGGTCGGCCCTCCGGTCGTCACGGCATCGGCGGCGGCTCCGACTCTCGACTCCAGATAGTCTTCGTAACAGGCCTCCACTTCTTGACGGCAGTAGAAGAGCGTGTTGACCTTCCGTCCACGCCGCGTCTGCGCCATCCGCTTGTCGTGGGCCTCGAACGATTGATCGATTCCGCGAAGCACGATGTGGAGCGGGATTCCGCGCTGCTTCCACGCCTCAATCAGCGACCAATCGAGCGGGGAGATCAGGAGGTGGCTCCCTCGCCGACGAATGAACTCCTCTTCGATCTCCGTAAAATATGTAAAGTAGTTCACGAGGAAGGAGCCTCCCCAACCGGTCGCAAATGTGAGACCTCCCCGGTGACAATCGTGCGAACCCTCCCACTCGGGGTAATCAGCCGGAGCGCTCCTTCCGGGTCGAGCCCGGCGGTAACCCCCTCGACACGCTCCCCAGCCACGGTGACGCCGACGGCCCGGCCCCGTCCATAACTCGAACAGGCGAGCCAACGATCCCGGATCGCCCCCTCCCCTTCGTTGCGCCACTGTTGATACCAGTGCGCCAGTCGCTCGAGGAGCCGTGTTCGCACGGCGGCAACCTCAATCGATCGCCCAGTCACGATCCGGTAGGAGGTCGCGGTCTGATCGAGCGGGGGTGGAAACTGGTGGTGGTTGAGGTTCATTCCAATCCCGACAATGGCCCGCTCAAGGCGTCCGCTCGACGACGTTTCACTCTCGATGAGGATGCCCCCAATCTTCCGTTCGCCGACCAACAGGTCGTTGGGCCACTTGATGTCGACGCCATCCAGCCCCAGATCGAGCAATGTCTCCGCTCCCGCGACCGCCGCCAGCAGGCTCAACCAGCCCGCCTTCCTCATGATCGTTCCCGGGCAAAGCAACGCGGAGAGATAGAGACCGGCCCCTGCCGCCGAATGCCACTGATTCGAGTGGCGCCCCCGGCCAGCGGTCTGCTCATCGGCGGTCACGACCGTCCACTCCGGCGCCTCCCGCATCCCTTTGAGGTAGGTATTGGTCGAATCGACCGTCGACAGATGGTGGATCAGAAACGGTTGACGACCGCTGGTCTCCGGCATGCCCTCTCCCGCCCCTTCTCTTCTCTCCTCGACTCTCAGGCTGGCTTGATCTTGAAACTGATGTCGACGGCAGGAACGGAATGAGTCAGCGCCCCAATCGAGATCAGGTCGACCCCAGCCTCGGCATAGCTCCGGACATTGGCCAGGGTAATTCCCCCCGAAGCCTCGGTCAGCGTGTGCCGCTGCTCTCCGGGTTCATGGGCCTCGACGAGCGCCACCGCCTCCCGCACCATCTCCGGGGTCATGTTGTCCAACAGCAGAATATCCGCCCGCGCGGCGAGAGCTTCCTTGACTTGGCTGAGGGTAGCCACCTCGACCTCGATCTTGTGGAGGTGCCCACAAGACTCCCGCGCCCGACGCACGGCCTCAGTCACCCCACCCGTCAGGGCGAGGTGATTGTCCTTGATCAGAACGCCATCATCGAGACCCATTCGATGATTGGCCCCCCCTCCCACGGTCACCGCATACTTCTCGAGAAGGCGCATCCCAGGAGTCGTCTTGCGCGTGTCGACGATCCGCGCCTTCGTCCCGGTGACCGCCTCGACATACTGTCGGGTCAAAGTGGCAACCCCAGAGAGCCGTTGCATGAAATTGAGCGCGACCCGCTCGGCCGCCAACAACATCTGTGCCTCACCCGCGACCCGAGCAAAGACCTTCCCTTTCGCGACGACTTCGCCGTCCGCCGCCATCGATTCGATCTGCAGGTACGGATCGAAGGAGGTGAAGACTGCATCGGCAACCTCCAACCCGGCCAAGACCAGCTCCTGTTTGGCCAGAAAACTTCCCCGCGCTTTGCTGCCTGAACGGACAACCGCCCGTGAGGTGACATCTCCACGGCCGAGATCTTCCTCGAGCGCCTGAGCCACCAGTTCGAACACTTCATCCAGATCGAGTGGATTGAGCATCATTCTCTCGTCCTGACGCGCACTCGAGGCGCGTCCAAAGGGCCTCCTAGAGGCCTTGGATCATCGCTTGCAGCCGGGCCATCTGGTCTTCCAACTCCGCCGCACGCTCCCGGGAAGCCGTCACAACCTCGGCTGCTGCTCGGGCCAGAAAATCGGGATTAGACAGACGCTTCTCGAGTCCATCCCGCTCCGCCTGCATCCGTCCGAGCTCCTTCCCGAGGCGAGCCCGCTCCTTCTCAAAGTCGATCAGCCCTCCCAAGGGCACCGCAATCTCTCCGACGCCCAGGACGGCTCGCGCGGCCTGCCGCGTCTCCCCGAGGGTCTCGACAATCTCGATCGTCTCCATCCGGGCCAGCCGCCGAATGTGGGCCCCCATCTCGTGCAAGACCGCCTCCGTCGCGGGCGTCGACGGCGCAATCCGCACCGTCAATGGCGCTGCAGGGGAGAGCTGAAAGGTCGACCGGATGTTCCGCAGCTTGGTGATCAGCTCGATCACCCACTCCATCTGCCGCTCAACCTCCTCCGCCTCGGCGTCGGGTCCACCCCCCAGCGGATAGGTCGCCAGACTGACCGACTCTCCCCGATGGGGCAATCGCTGCCATAACTCCTCGGTAATGAATGGCATGATCGGGTGGAGCAGGCGCATGCTCTGCTCGAGAAGGTAGATGATCCGGCGCTTGACCGCCCGTCCACGATCCGTCGGCTCCTTCTCGGTGACGAAGGGCTTCGAGAGTTCGATGTACCAGTCGCAGAACTCGTCCCAGAAGAACCGGTAGAGAACTGCCGCCGCTTCGTGAAAGCGAAAGCCGGTCAGTGCGCTGTCAATCTCCCCCGCGACACGCTCCAGTCGCCGTCGAATCCAACGATCGGCCAGCTCCGGCGGGGCCAACTCCGTCTCCCACCCCAGCGTCTCTGCTTCCGCGAGCTCCTCCGCACAATTGAGCATGACGAACCGCGTAGCGTTCCAGATCTTGTTGGTAAAGTTGCGGGCCGATTCGAGCTTCGACTCCTGCATCGAGAGATTCTGCCCAGCGATCGCTGCCTGGGTCAGCATAAAACGGACCGCGTCCGTGCCATACCGGTCGAACATGTCGAGGGGATCGACGACATTCCCTTTCGTCTTCGACATCTTCTGCCCTTCGGGGTCAAGGACGATCGCCGTAATGTAGACGGTCCGAAAGGGAACCTCCCCCATGAACCGCAGTCCCATCATCATCATCCGGGCAACCCAGAAGAAGATGATGTCGAAGGCGGTCACCAGGACGGTCGTCGGATAGTAGGTCGCCAGATCGGGAGTCTCGGCCGGCCATCCCAACGTCGAGAAGGGCCAGAGCTGGGAAGAGAACCACGTGTCGAGCACATCCGACTCTTCCGTCAGCATCCCGTCGGCATCCAGCCCGCGTGCACGCAGCCGCTGGCGTGCCTCCTCCTCATCCCGCGCCACGACGACCTCCCCTGACGGGGTGTACCAAGCCGGAATCCGATGGCCCCACCAGAGCTGCCGCGAGACGCACCAGTCCTGGATATTCTCCAACCAGTTGAAGTAGATCTTGGCGGTATGGTCGGGAACGAAGCGCGTCCGCCCTTCCCGAACCGCAGCGATGGCTGGCTCGGCCAGTTCTTTCATCCGGAGAAACCACTGCGTCGAGATGAGCGGCTCGACCACTGTTCCGCTGCGCTGACAATGGCCCACGTTGTGGGTGTAGGGCTCGACTTGCAGCAGCAGACCGAGCGCGTCGAGATCCGCCAGCACGGCCTTCCGGGCCTCATATCGATCGAGTCCCCGGTACTTCTCCGGGACCACTTCGGTCATCCGTGCATCCTTGCCAATCACCTGGATGAATCCCAGTCCGTGCCGCTTCCCCATGGCGAAATCGTTCGGGTCGTGGGCCGGAGTCACCTTCACAAAGCCCGTGCCAAACCCTCGCTCGACCAGTTCATCCTCAACCAGTCGAAGCTCCCGTCCAACCAGCGGCAGGAAGACCGATTGACCAGCGATCTTGGCGTAGCGCCCTCCCGCTGCTGCGTCTAACGGATGGAGTGCGACGGCAGTATCTCCCAGCATCGTCTCTGGCCGGGTCGTGGCAACCACCAGAAAGACCCCCTCCGGCGTCTCGATCAACCCCTCTCTGGCCACGGTGGTTGTGCCCGCCTCCTGCGCATTCGCCGCAAGATAGGCCTCCTGCAACCCCTCCACCCGAGTCGTCACGGAGTGGCCCACCGGATAGGCGAGATGGTAGAGCTGGCCCTTGACCGGCTTCATCTCGACCTCGAGGTCTGAAATGGCTGTCTGCAACCCGGGAGACCAGTTGACCATGTACTCCCCACGATAGATCAGCCCATCGTCGTGCAGCCGGACAAAGACCTCTTTGACCGCCTCGGAGAGCCCCTCATCCATCGTGAACCGCTCTCGGGACCAGTCGACAGACTCTCCCAAGACCCGCATCTGACGCTGAATCGTTCCTCCGGAATGGGCCTTCCACTCCCAGACCCGCTCGACGAACTTCTCCCGCCCCAGATCTTGGCGACGAACCCCTTCCGCCGCCAATTGACGCTCGACCACCATCTGGGTGGCAATTCCTG
>JBMUAP010000258.1:0-5136 GCA_049454155.1 Blastocatellia bacterium | reverse complement strand
CGCCCGGGCAGGGCGCAGATCGAACTCCCTGGTGTAGTGGTGGAGACCGACGGGCGGAACCTCGAGATGGGCCCCGACAGAGATCGCGCCAAACTGAAAGGTCTTCGGGTCGATCGCTGCCAGATCCAGCTGGCTGGTGATCACCACCTCGCGAACCGGAAGACCCGATGTCGGGAGATTCTCGAAGTAGACCGCATAGTGGAGAGCTCGCCCGCCAGGAAGATACTGACTGGGACCTACTCCGACGGTTCCGCGAAGATCGTTCTGGTCGAAGGATCGCACGGACGTCAAGAGACGAAAGACGGGAGAGACCTTCCGGTCAAAGCAGATGCGCATCTCGTCCCGCGCCCCGAGGACGCGGCTCGCGGCGTTGCTGACCTGCGACAAGGTCGGAATCGCCCCCATGCAACGCATCGCCGACATGGCCACTGCTTGCGTAACCTGGGAGAGCGACAAGACCTTTCCGGGTCTGTCGGGGGTTCGATGGGTCTCCCGGACTGCGGTGGCGAGGAGGGACCGCCAGACCTCCCGCGCTCGGCTGTCGCACCGCTCGTGGGCAGGAGTGCCAGCTTGTTGCGCCGTCAATTTTGCCACCGCCAAGTAACACTCGGCAACGGTAGCAGTCGGGTCCTCCGGGGATCCCAAGGAAGCAATCGAAGGAGGATAGGCCCAGGCCTCCAGCGTGAGGATCGAGCTTGACTGCTGGGGACCGGTCACTTCGACCATGACATAGCCAGTCCGTTCCGGAGCAACGACGGCGGGAAGAAACGCGGCGGTCGCTCCCCCGTCAAACGTCCCCATCGAGGGAACGACTTCTGGCCAGTTGAGGGCTGGTTCTCCCGGGACATCCCCTGGCAACGCGAGCGTCGTCACCACCCGCAGAGTGGCAGTTCCCCGGACCTTGACCCAAATCGGAACTCCATAGAGATCATTGTTACCCGTGTGGCGATAGCCGATGGTGTAGAGCTGGCGCTGCCCGGTGCGGATCGCGTGCGGTCCCCAGGGTTGATCGACAAGCATGGTCGCTTCCCTGGCCGGTTCGACACGAAAGCCGTCACGGAGCTGGGAGGTCGCCCCATCCGGATTGACAACCAAGACACTCCAAGCCCCCCTCGGTCGACCGCGGAGGTCAAAGACCGCGCCGAGGGTACGACCATCCGCTCCAGCATAGACGTGGCGCGCGATCAGCGGAGCCTCTCCCTGCCGGGTCAGCCGCACTGAGGCCCCATCGCGAAGCTGTTGGCCGTGCAGCAAGACCGTGACCGTTCCACCATCCCCACCGACCGTCGGGTGGATCGAGTTGACGGCCATTCCTCCCCCACCCGGCTGGAGCTTGACGACAAATCCATCCTGACTCCCTTGCAGGGACTGCTGGAAGCCGGGCCGGACGATGGGAAAGTTGGCCGAGGTGGTCGCTCCTGCCAAGTAGGCATGGCCAAAGCGGTCGACCGCCAGTCCAAACGCCTGATCCGCTCCGCTGCCTCCGAGCAAGGTGGACGAGAGCACCCGTGAGCCCGTCACGTCCACCTGGGTGAGAAAAGCTGCCGGTTGAGGGGTCGTCGGCAGCGGAGCCGGCACCAATTGATCCCCCGTGACGGGAAAGTCTGGCGAGCTGGTCCAGCCGGTCACATAGGCATTCCCTTCCGAGTCGAGTGCCAGCGCCCGACCACTCTCCCGCTGATTGCCCCCGAGGAGGGTCGAATAGAGCAGCCGAGACCCATCCGCCTGGAACTTGACGAGCATGACGTCCGATTCTCCACTGAGTTCCCGGCGGTAGGCTGCCGGCGTCGTCGGAAAATCGAGCGAGGTGGTCGTTCCCGTCAGATGGACTTGGCCCAAGGCGTCGACGGCAATGGTACGGCCAGAGAAGGACTCATCGGCTGGAATGGTCTCCTGCCCGCTTCCTCCGAGAAGGGTCGAATAGAGGAAGTCTCCACCCCCGGGTCGAATCCCGGTGACAAAGAGGTCAGATCGTCCGCGCAGGACCGCCTGAACCGCGCCTGGAGTCACGGGGAACCCGGCCGTGCTGGCAAAATTCGAGGTCAGCACTGAATCTGCAGCGCCCACCTGCTGCATCGAAAAGACGACCGATCGCGTGGTCGTCCCGGTGACATAAGCGTTACCGGCCGGATCGACCGTAATCGCGCGCCCTTGATCGAGATCAGCCCCACCAAGGTAGGTCGCATAGATCAGTCGACTCCCCTGCGCATCGAGTTGCGCGACGAACGCGTCGCCAAGCCCGCCCCGGTACTCAGCTTGAACCGCCCCAGGGGTCGTCGGAAATCCTGCCCTCGCCAGTCCAGTGACAAAGGCGGAGCCAAACCGATCCGCAGCAATTCCCGCCACTTGGGCCCCTTCCAAGCCGGTCAGAAAGGTGGAGTATTGGAGATCGACACCCCGATAGTCGAGCTTGAGGACAAATGGCCACTCCGCAGGCCCTTGCGGACGAACTTGAAAGGCCCCGGGGGTTGTCGGGAATCTTTCGTCGCGGGTATTTCCGGCGACATAAGCCGCCCCCAACAGGTCGACCGCCAGGCTGACCCCGCGACTTCCCTGGCTTCCCAGGTAGGTCGAGTAGGCGAGAGAGGTTCCGGTCGGGTCGAGTTTGACAATGAAGGCCGCCCCGCTCTCGCTCACTGGTTGGCGTACGCTCGGCGCGGTCGGTTGAATGGGGAAGTCTGGAGAGGAGGTCCACCCGGTGAGGTAGGTTCCGCCAAAGGCGTCGAGCGCCAAGTCAAGGATCGCCTCTCTTCCCCCGCCTCCCAGAAAAGTGGCATATTCCACCACGGGATCGATGACGAGAGGCCGACTTGGATCATACAGCCCCACCTCGAAGCCCACCTCGTCTGGCCCGAGCAGCCGGAAGCGACAGGGGATCTGTCGTCTTCCCTTGTCGACGACGCCAGATGGCGAACTGGCCTCTTGGTACGCAACCGGCGCGCTGAATCGGATCGATCTGCCACCAAGTGGGAGACTCATGGCGCCATCCGGATCGATGGTCAGAGGGCCTCCTCCTGAAAAAGCGATCCGGATCGACGATGGAACTGCCCCTGGCGCCACAACCAGGTCGTACTCGAGGGCTTTACCGTTCCCCTCCTCGCCGTAGTAGAGCACATCGATCCCCGGATAGACCGACGACGCCCGCACGCGTCGATAAGCAGGGATCTCGCGTCGCCAAGCGGCGGGGTCACTCCCCATCAGGTAATGACTCTCGCCAGGGAGCCGCTCTTCTCCCCGAAGAGTCGACCTCTGGCCGCCGCGGAACGCCATGCGCAAGACTGGCTCCGAGGGAGATCGATCGGCCTTCCCCGCCCTTGCTTCTCCTTGTTCAACCGGGAAGCGCAGGACCAGATCGGCCGCGGTCAGAAAGAGATCGTAGCTCCCGGCCCGGGCAAAGTAGGCGACCTCCCGCGCGTGCTCACCCAGTTGCCCACGGTTCTCTTCAAAGCGCAGGGGCAGGTTGGCGTAGGCGCGCAGGGCTCTGACACGGACCTGCCCCTTCTCTCCCTTCTCCAGAGCCGGGTCAAGTCCAGATTCGCTCGCCGCTCGTCGGTGAGCCCCTTCTCCGCGCACAGGCAGGCGGTCGGCCCAAGTGGCCCCGACAGCCAGCATCAAGATGATCCAACCAAAGATCTGCGTCCAGTCTGTCCTTCTCATTCCTGGACTCCTCTCTGATGGCGCCATTGGCGCCCAGCAACCCAATCGCTCTCCCACTCAGGCTGCCCATTCAAGCCCCGTTCTCCCGATTCCATCTGCAGCGGAGATCCCTCCTGACAGGTCTGCCTCGTCAGACTGAGGCATGTCCTTCCCCACCACCAGAAAGACCGGGCCTCCCGGGCGCGTTACGTTATCATTTTAGTTCGCAGGCAGTATACCAAGGCTTTCGGATCGATTCCCAATGAAAGTGCTACCAACCCAATTTTAATCTCTGGGGGAGTGGCTTCTCGATGGGGGGCGGCTCTCGATTCTGAAGGAGAGATCGCGAGGAGGAAGGGGCCAGATCGAGCTGTGCTGGATGAGGTCAGCGGGCTGGGGGAGAAGCGATTTTGCGCTGGAGTCGGCCCCGCTCCGCAGCGTTGCGGGTCAGTTGGAGCGCGGTCCGCCAGGAGCGCCCAGCCTCACGGTGACGCCGGAGTGCGTGGAGCACGTCTCCGAGATGTTCGTGGATGGTCGCGTTGCGCGGATCATAGGTCAGGGCGCGAAGGAGAACTTGACGGGCCTCCTCGAACCGGCCGAGCTTGAAGTGGGCCCACCCGAGGCTGTCCAAAAAACTGGGATTGATCGGCTCGATCTGGAGCGCACGTTCAATGAGCGCCAAGGCCTCCTCGAAGCGGATCTCCTGTTCGAGAAGAAAATAGCCGAGATTGTTGAGGGCGGTGGCATTGCCCGGATCCCGCTCGATCAAGGAACGAAGAACCTGCTCAGCTGCTCCAAACTCCTTCTTCCGCTCGAGGACCGAGGCCAGCAGCAACTGGGCCCCGACCAGCTCGACATCCAGCTCGCCAGCCCGTCGAGCCAGCCGTTCTGCATTCTCCAGGTCGCCGCGTTGGAGGGAGAGACTCCCCTTGAGCGCATAGATGGGAGCATCCTCTTCAGCCGTCTCCGGGAGCCCTTGTACCAGTGGGTCGAGCAGCTCGACGCTCTCGTCATACCGCTCCAGCGCGGCGAGGATCTGCGATTCCAGAACGATCAGAGAGCGATTGCCTGGGTTTCGTCGGCTGGCGCTCCGCACACGGGCAAGCGCCTCCTCGTCTTTGCCCTGCTCGCGCAGGTGGTCGACAGCGAGGAGATCGAGGAGCGGGCTCTGCTCATCGAGAACCTGTCGGGTTTGCCGCAGAATCGCCTCGATCTGGCTCAGCCGGCCCAGGCGACGGTGCAGACGAATCAGTCGACTGACGACCTCTTCGAAGAGAGGTTGACCGGCTGGGGTGAGCCCCCCTTTCGAAGCAAATGCCTCGAAGAGAGCCCGATAGCGGTCCAGGGCAGCGTCGTCGCGCCCCATCTCCTCGAAGGTCTCCGCCAGTTGCAGCTGCAGGTCGCGGCGCTCCTCTCCCCCTTTCTTCGGGGGGAGGGGGGGCGGCAGCGACGTGGAGCACCGCTGGGGCGGCCGGGCTCCTGGGCGGTTTGGTGGTGCTC
>JBMUAP010000257.1:0-5217 GCA_049454155.1 Blastocatellia bacterium | reverse complement strand
GGTGGGCCGCTCGGCTTTCAATCGTCCAGACAAGAGGCGATGCAGTGGTCTGGTGACCGGGTGCGGATGGCGGTTCAGGAGACCTTCAATCCGGAATTCATCAACCGACTCGATGAGATCATTGTCTTTGAGCCGCTGACCGATGCCGACCTGCTCGCGATCGTCATTCGCTTGACGGATCAGCTCAACCTCACTCTCCAGTCGCGCGGGTTGACCCTCGCCGTGACGGCAGAGGTTGCCCAGTGGATCGTCGATCAGACCTGCACGGATCGCAGCTATGGGGCTCGCCCTCTTCGGCGCGCCATCCAAAAGTTTATTGAAGACCCCCTCTCCGATGCCCTGCTGACGGGCCGATTCGATGGAGTCTCCCAGATCGAGGTCTATGTCGATGGCGCCGGTCTCCAGTATAGACCCGCCACCCGCGATGACCTCGCCCAGCCCGATGAGGTCCTCGTCGGGTAGCTGTTGCCCCGTCCCCCCCTCTCCTCCGTTCGGAAAATCGGTCCCGAATGGGGGCCAGAACCGAGAGAGGGTTGTTCAACGGGGGAGAAGTTTCGTATAATTCGCGCTCTTAAAATGAGACTGCAAAATTGGGGGGGAGAATCGTTCAGACGAAGATTGTTTGGCAAGCCCCAAGCCTGAGGAAGGCACAGTCTCAGTGATCGCCCCGGGGCCCTGGTGAATCGCCAACCTGGCGGGGCTTGGCAAGTCTGGCTGATCCAGCTTGACACGGCCAGACGGCACGATGGATTTCCCGTTCCGTGAACGATTTCATCCAGTCAGTCGAGAGCCCGTGTGTGGCTGCCGTGCGGTGGGGTTCTGCCGAATCGAATCGAGTGGCTCGACGCCCGAGTCTAAAGAGTGGCCAGCGGAAAAGAGAAAACGAGCAAAAGAGAGCGAGACCGAAGACGAGAGTCGGACCCTGCCCCAACCATGAATATTCAAATCCCTGCCGAATCACGTTCCTCGCTCTCGTCTGGCTCCCAATCGAAGAGAGGTCCAAAGAGAGGACCGAAGAGGAACGACCCCGACCCGCTCGATCCACGATTGGAGAGAATGCCGGAGTTCAACGACTGCCACTGGGGCATGATCCCCCAGATTACGAAGATCACCAAGATCGTGCCTGGTGGAGCCCCGTCGGCGGGGGAGAGGCTTGACAGCATCATGATGAGGATGGAGCGCGATCGACATTGTCCAGATGGGAGAACTTGCATGGCTCAGCGCATTACCGTTCTGGCAAGCGCAATAATTTTGGTCTTACTTACCCTCTTCTCTCCCGATCAAATTTTGGCACAACCGGCCAATCAGGCAGTCTTCGTCGAAGATGTCGAGATCAGAGGCAACCGTCGGATCCCCCGCGAATCGATTCTCTACTACGTGCAGAGCAAGCCGCAGGATCCTTTCAACCTTGGACTGGCACAGCGGGATCTGCAGGCGATCATTCAGATGGGCCTCTTCGACCCGCTCGGCACCAAGCTCTACGTTGAGGATGGGCCACGGGGGGGGAAGATCATCATCTTCCAGGTCAAGGAGTATCCGATCATTCGTGACCTGCAGTACCGCGGCTTGAAATCGGCGACGGAGAGCGATGTTCTGACGCGATTCAAGGAGCGGCGCGTTCAGGTCAGCAAGGAGTCCCAGTTCGATCCGGCAAAGGCCAATGGGGCCCGCTTGGCCCTCCGGGAGATTCTCGCGGAGAAGGGCCACCCGGAGGCGGTCGTCGAGGTCGAGGTCGAGGACATCTCCGCGACGACCGTCGCCCTCATCTTCAACGTCGAGGAGGGCCCGCGCGTCCGCATCAAAGAGATCGAGTTTGTCGGGGACCGGGATGGCTTCTCTCAGCGCCGCCTGCGCGGGGCGATGAAGCTGGTCAAAGAAGCTGGCTTCCTTTCGACCCTCACCTCGAAGGACATCTATTTCAAGGAGAAGCTGCAGGATGACCTCGAGCGGATCCGCCTCTTCCTCGGCCAGCGGGGCTACCTCGAATCGAAGCTCGGCGAGCCACAGGTGGAGAGTGCCGGTACGGTCACGGGTGGCTTTCCCATCCCCTTCCCGGGGCTCCGCAAAAAGGGGCCAGGCCTGAAAGTGATCATTCCGGTCGATGTCGGTCGCCGCTACAAGATCACCAAGGTCGAGGAGAAGGGGGTCACCATCTTCCAGCCCGGCGTGGTCAGTGCGGTCTCCAGCCTGCGGGTCGGAGAGTACATTGACGCCAAGAAGATCATGGACAACGTCTACAAGGGCATCAAAGACCTTTACGGTGTCCAGGGCTACATTCAGGCCGATGTCAACTTCATTCCAAAGTTTATCCCCCGGACCGATTCGGAGGAGGAGGGGGATCTCGAGGTGACGCTCGAGGTCGATGAGGGCCGCCAATTCACCATGCGGCGGCTGGAGTTCATCGGGAATACCAATACCCGTGACGCCGTCCTGCGGCGCGAAGTCCTGCTCAACGAGGGCGACCCCTACAACAAGCGCCGCTGGGACTACTCGATTCTGCGCCTCAACCAGTTGGGGCTCTTCGACGAGATCAAGGACAAGGACGCCATCACGCGCACCAACGACCGCGACCAGACGGTCGATATCGACCTCCAGGTCAAGGAGCGTGGGCGACAGCAGATTCAGCTCAACGGCGGAGTCTCCGGGTTTGCCGGGAGCTTCTTCGGAGTGGAGTATTCGACCAACAACCTGCTTGGATATGGGGAGTCGCTCAGTCTGGCCCTCTCGGGGGGAAACCGACAGGTCTTCGCCAGTTTCGGCTTCACCGAGCCGTATCTGATGGGCAGACCGATCAGCCTCGGCGTCTCGCTCTTCGCGCAGCGCGCCCAGTTTATTGGCCAAGGATTCAACTTCGGGAACGCGGCGCAGTTGCTCCAGAACAGCTTTTTCGGGCTCAGTTCGATCGATGCCAACACCCTCTTCACGCAGCAGACGACTGGTGGAACGATCAATCTTTCAGCCCCTTTGCAGCTGCTCACCCGCCGGTTCCGCAACTTCGCCGGGTTGACGCGATTTGGCCTGACCTACTCGTTGACGACCAACAGCATCCAGGACCCGAAGGTCAACCGGGACAACGACCCGACCAACGACATTCCCGTCACCTTCTCCCAGCCGCGGATCTTGACCAGCCGAATCACGCCTAATCTCTTCTACAATACGAAGAACGCGGCGATCGACGCGACCCGGGGGCAGAGCCTCTTCCTTGGGTTCTCGTTGGCGGGAGGCATCCTCGGCGGGGACGTCAAGACGATCGCCCCCTCGGTCGAGTACCAGCTCTTCGTCACGGTCTTGCGACGCCGCACAGACAAACCGAACGTCATCGCGATGCGGGCCCGTGCCGACACGATCCGCACATTTGGCCGCCCCTTCGATACCAATTCACTCTCCTTCGTTGGCGGAATCCCGATCTTCGAGCGATTCTTTTTGGGGGGCGAGTTCGATATTCGCGGCTATAACTTCCGGTCGATCTCGCCGGTCGCCTCGTCGGAGTCGTTCCTCTCGACCAGGGAAGTCAAGGCGAAGGTCATCGATCCCGCCGACCCGACCAGGTTTATCGACGCTCCGGCCGGAACCGTTCACCCGAGCGTTCTGCGCAACTACACCTTTGAGTCGCCGTCCCAGCGAGTCGGGAATGCGACCTGCGGAGAGGTCAATGACCAGGCAACCGGTTGCAACGTCGTCAACGCGGGGCGCTTCTTCACGCCGGTCGGTGGAGATAGCCAGTTCATCTACAACCTGGAGTACCGGGTCCCGGTCTTCAGCGTCCTCTCGATCGCGGCCTTCGCCGATCTGGGCAGCACCTTCAACTCCCGGCGCTACGCCGATCAGCTGGTAACCACCAACTATGTCAACCAATTGATCACCCGGACCGGGCTGCTCCTCAATCCCGCCGGCCGGATCGCCACCGAAGAGGAACTTGCCAGCACCTCCCGTGACTATCTGGGAGAACCGGTGGGCTACCGTCGCATCTACCTCGAAGGGGAGTCCCGCGATTACAGTTTTCTTCGTTCCTCGGAACAGAAGGTCAAGCTCTTCTACGATGTGCGATCGTCCTACGGACTGGAGTTCCGGGTCCAGATGCCGGTCATCAACGTGCCGTTCCGGTTGATCTACGCCTTCAATCCGCAGGCACGAACGGATGCCACAGACCCCCGCGTCCTCTTCATTGAGCGACGAACGGTGCTGCGCTTTACGGTCGGCCGAACATTCTGATCGGAGAAAGAGGGCGCGCGGATCCGGCGGAAAAGGTGCCAGGGGGTGTCGCGGGAACCAGGCTCGCCCGTCACAGAAGTTGTCAGAAATCGAATTTCATATCTCGAAGAGGGAGAATGTCGTGAGGACCAGACAGACCATTGGGTTGGTAGTGGGGTGGGTGTTGTTGGGCGGATCGATCGCTTTTGGGCAGGCCGCCGCCCCGGGAGCGGTCGACGTTCCCAAGATGAAGATCGCCATCGTCGATATTCTCTCGTTCCGGGAGCAGGTTGGCGAACTGAAGTACAAGTATGACAAGCTGCAGACCGAGTTCAGCTCCTTCTACACCGAGCTGGAATCGATGCAGACCAAGCTGGCCGCGCAGGAGAAGACCCTGGCGGAGAATCGAACGTTGACGCCGCCGCAGGCGTCGCGCCTCTCGGCCGACATTGAGATCGCCAAGAAGGAGTATCAGCGCAAGCTCGAGGATCTCCAGGCTTTGGCCCGTCGTCGCGAGGGGGAGGAGACGGAAGCGATCTACGACAAGTTGAGCAAGTTCCTCGACGAGTATTGTCGACAGAACGGCATCACCTCCGTCTATGATGCCCGGCGGCTCCAGGAGACAGGCATCGTAGTGTATGCCTCGCAGGCGGCCAACATCACCGACCTCTTCGTCGCGGCCTACAACAAGGCGCATCCCTTTCAGCCGCCGGCTGCGCCAGCCAAGCCCTGAGCGGGCAGGCGAGTGGATGCCGCCGTCGAATCGCCTTTGATTGGAGAGGGCCGGTCCCGATCTCCCTTTCGTCCCCAATCAAGTGGGTGAAGTGGAGCAAGAAGATCGTCGATCTGCCCGTCAGACCAGACAGAAATCATTGACAGGAACCATTGAACTGACAAAAGGAGCGTGAAGAAGATGACGAAGCATTTGTGTGCTGTTGTGCTGGCGGTGATGGCGACCAGCGTCGCGTGGAGCCAGACGCCGACCCCGCCGGCGACCCCGGCCGCGGGGGCGGCCCCCCCCAAGGC
>JBMUAP010000256.1:0-5220 GCA_049454155.1 Blastocatellia bacterium | reverse complement strand
ACGACGCTCTTCCGATCTCTTTTGGACGGGCGTGAACGGGGGATGCGAGAAGATCATGACGGAAAAGCTCCTTTCAGAGTTGGGTTGGATTGCCATGGGTCCAGTATCGAATGGTCGAACGATGATCGAATACAGATCGCGGCAGATTGTAGCAGCCCCCTCGAGACTCCTCAATCAGGAGACGGCCAGTGGTGGACAGCTCTGGAAAAGTCTGTATCATCAAGCGATTGGCTCGCGCGGCCGGGAGTGGTCGCATCTGTCCAGTGTGCGGGAAGCAAAGGAGAAGAATGGTGGCAATCAAGGGCGAGACGGGGTTGAGCAGCGGTCGGAGGGAGATTTGGGGGAAGGGGCTCTTGCGGGCCCGGCGGATGGTCGGATGGGTCGGAGTGGCGGGGAAGAGCCACGGGACGACCGTCGAGGCGAGCGGAGAGCAGGTGGCCCCGTGGGGGTCCGATGAATCCCGGATCCGCGAGGAGACGCTGCGCCACTTCCAGGCCATCCTGCGGCTCGATACCAGCAACCCCCCGGGGAACGAGAAGCTGGTCGTCGACTACCTGCGCGAAGTTCTCGAGAAGGAGGGGATTCCGACCCAGACCTTTGCGCTCGATCCACAGCGTCCGAACCTGGTGGCCCGTCTCAAGGGCAGTGGCCGGAAGCGGCCAGTCCTGATCATGGCCCACACCGATGTCGTCAAGGTCGACCCGGCCAAGTGGACCCATCCCCCCTTCTCGGCGACGCGCGAGGGTGGTTACGTCTATGGTCGTGGGACGGTCGATGACAAGGACAATGTCGTGGCCGGCCTCATGGTCATGCTCGAACTCAAGCGTCGAGAGGTCGCGCTCGACCGGGACGTCATCTTTCTGGCGGAAGCTGGGGAGGAGGCGAGTACCGAGTGGGGCATCCAGTTCATGGTCGAGAAGCATTGGCCGGAGATCGAGGCTGAGTACTGCTTTGCCGAGGGCGGCAGCGTCACCCGCACCGAGGGCAAGATCCGGTTCGTCTCGATCCAGACATCCGAGAAGATCCCGTATCGCGTGACCGTGACGGCCCGCGGGCCAGCGGGACACGGGTCGGTGCCGCTCCGGTCAAATGCGGTCGCAAGGGTAGCGCAGGCAGTGGCGAAGGTGGCCGCTTGGCAGACGCCGATGCGGCTCAACGAGACGACGCGGACCTATTTCGAGCGGCTCGCCGGGATCAGCACGGCGGAGGAGGCCGGCCGCTACCGGGCCCTTCTCGGGGGAGACTCTGCGGCCGTAGCCTCGGCGCAGGAGCACCTCGCCCTGCACGAACCGCGCCATCATTCGATGCTCCGTACCTCGATCTCACCGAACATCATTACCGGCGGATACCAGGTCAATGTCATTCCTTCCGAGGCGCGGGCGACGCTCGACGTGCGGGCGCTCTCGGATGAGCAGCTCGACCGGCTCCTCGAAGCGATCCGCGGGGTGATCAATGATCCGGCGGTGACGGTCACCGTCGACTCGCAGAATACCCGTCCCGTCGCCCGGCCCTCGCGCATCGACTCCGAGGCCTTTCGGGTCATCGAAGAGGTCTCGACCGCCCACTACGGCGCAGTCACCCTGCCGACGATGAGCACCGGGGCGACCGATATGGCCTATCTGCGCGCGCGCGGCGTTGAGTCCTACGGGATTGGCCCCCTCATCGACAGCGAAGATGGACCGCGTGGCTTCGGCGCGCATAGCGACCAGGAGCGCATCCTTGAGGATTCCCTCCATCGATTTGTCCGCTACCATTGGGATCTGGTCGAGAAGCTGAGCCGCGCAACCGCTGCCCGCTAGTAGAGGGTCGACCGGGGGAGAGAAGGGCATCCCCCTCTCTCCCCCGGTGAGACTCACCCCTCAAAGGTGCGGCGGGAGACGCCCTTGGGGAGAGAGAGGCAGGCGCGGGTCGTCTCCTTCTCCCGGCACCACGTGCCGGGGACCAGGTCGAGCCGCTGGCGGACCTCCCGCAATCCGACAGGGCGACCGGCGGCCACCGGTACCGCGACGGTAAACTCCGCGCAGGCGTAGGGAGCACGGAAGGTCGTCGTCCGCGTCGCCGCATCGAACGTGATCCCGGTCAGCTCGCGAGCCGCCCAGTATCGCGCGATCTCCGAGAGCTTCATCCAGTGGAGGTGGTCGAAGGTGGCGTGGAGCCGCTTGACGACCTCGCGGAAGATGTCGAGGCCAAGTTCGAGCCCGTTCCAGTAGATCCCCGTCCAGTGGCAGACGATGATCGCGGGCTCTCCTCGCTGGATGACCTCGACCATTCGCCCTCGTCGGCCATCTTCGGTGATGAAGGCGTCGACTCCCTTCGGGATCGTGTTGTCCCAGCCCCCTGTCCAATCTCCCGTGCATCCCAAAATGCTGACGACGCAGCGAGGATCGTCTGTCTCGAGCCCACTGGCGTTCTGGACGAGCGGGGCAACACTCTGCTCACCTCGGTCGTAGAGGTCACGGAAGTAATGGGGAATCTCTGTCTGGAAGACGCTCCGACAGGCCTCGAAGGTCGCCTGCGCCAGTTGTGGGCGAGCATCAGTCCCGAAACTGCCCGGGGTCGTTACCCCTTCGCACGGCAGCCCGATATTGCGCAGGATCGTCAGCGCATACTGCAGGTAATCGGCGATCTCATCGACACTGCGCCCCCCGCACCATTGCCAGTTCTCCATGTAACGCGGATTGATTTCGGGATAGGGGTGACCTGTCCGTGTGTCAATGATGCGCGTGTGGCTAATCATCTCGGGATGGATATCCCAATGGGGCATGACCCGTTCCCGCACGAGGTCAATACTCGCCTTCAGTTCCCGTTGCGTCCAGCCAGGGATCTCCCGGTCGAGTCGTCCGACACAGGCCGGATAGGGCACGATGCTGTACTTGCCCTTGACGCCCGCCTCCATCGACCAGTCGGCGAACTTGCGCACGAAATCGTCCGGGATCTCGTCCGGCCAACTCTTCCAAGCGTACTGGTTGTACCGCTCCGGAAAGACCGCCGCGAACTGCGGCACCGCGAATTTGTTGAGATTGACCAGGCAGGTCGAGTCGTCAATGATGATGCTGACCGGGACCCTCGCCCGTGGGTTGAGGACCTGCACCTTTGGGTCGCGCGCCGGTCTCTCTCCGGGAGACTGCGGGAGCCAGTGGCTCCCCATCGCCGCCGCGGTCGTGCCCAGAAATTGACGTCGGGAGAGGGGGGTCGAGATCAGATCGTTCTTCACTTTTCTTCTTCCTTTCGTGCCCATGCGCCATCTGTCGAGAGGTGGAGATCGCCAATGACGATCCGCCAGACGGCCTTGTCGGTTGTTGAGGGGGACGCCAGACCCGCTTCAGTTCTCACCGTGCGGGTTGTTTCCAGCGAGGCTATCTTGGGTGAACTCCCCGGCCATTGCAAGCCGATTGCTTGCCAGTGAAAGGGCCGATCTCTCTGGCGCTCTTCTGGGGGGGAGGCTCGATATGACCTGTCGGGGATGGTCTGGAGGTGACGTGCCGAATTGAGGGATCACGAGCGGAAGGCAAAAAAAAGGTGATCAACAAAGGAGAATGTTGACCACCTCATCACAAACTTTACACACCAGTTGTAACGCCCCCCCTCTTGGTTGGTTCCCAAATTTTTTACCGATCAACAAGAGGACGGGGAAGGAGACCAGCGACTGTTACTTCTTCGCCACGGTGGCGGGCGCCGTCAGATCGACGAGTGGAGCCTCCGCAGCGTTCTTGCAGACTGAGGCAATACCGTTCTTGCAAGACCGCATGGTGTTGTAGGTCTCACTCTGTCCGATGACCTGCTTGTTGGCGGCAAGCAGCACGAAGTAGGGATCGCCGTTGACCGTTTGCCGCGTATCAAACCGTTCCAGATTGGCGGCATTCTTGCGCACCGACTCGATGCCGTTCTTGGCTCCCCGCTTTTCGTTGTAGACTTCGCTCGTCAGAATGACCTGCCCATTGCTTGCCTTGAGGCAGAAGCAGTATCCGGTCTCGACCTTCTTCAATTCGAATTTTCCTGCCATCGGATTCCTCACTCTCTCTTCTACGTGCTGATGGTTCGATTGGTGTGGTGAACACCCTTGACTTGAGACGATGATGGTTATCCTACGGGATTGTGCGCATGGACGGAAGGGCAGTCAGGAATAAACGCGGAAAAACGATCCTTTTCCGGCACTGCAATTGACCATATGGATCTCTGCGCAGGGCCAGACTGCGTGGGAAAAGCCAGGACGGGGAAGGAAGGCGGTTGACGGGAGGAGGTCCGTTGCGTGGGGGGAGGAACTGTGATATCAGACCATCTGTCGATCACGCTACCAATTCGCACAGATCTCTCCGGGCTTGGGCCGGTGAGGAGCAAAGGAGTCAACTCCCAGATGAAGAGACGTCAATTTCTTCAGCACGGAGCCGGGCTGGTGGCAGCCCCGGCGGTTCTGCGACGTCGCGCCGAAGCGCGTTATCAGGAAGAGTTCGCCGGTCGACGCCCCCGCGTGGGGTTGATCGGGACTGGTTGGTACGGCAAATGTGACCTGCTGCGCCTGCTTCAAGTGGTTCCCGCGCAGGTCGTCTCGCTTTGTGACGTCGATCAGAAGTTGCTCACCGACGCGGGAGAGGTCGTTGCCGCGCGCCAGGAATCGAAGAAGACGCCGCGCCTTTACCGCGACTACCGGGAGATGCTCCGCGAGAAGGATCTGGAGATTGTTCTCATCGACACGCCGGATCATTGGCACGCGCTTCCGATGATTGCCGCCTGTCAGGCCGGGGCCGACGTCTTCGTGCAGAAGCCGATCAGCGTCGACATTGTCGAGGGGCAGGCCATGGTCGCCGCCGCCCGTCGGCACCAGCGCGTCGTGCAGGTCGGGACCCAACGTCGCTCGACGCCCCACCTCATCGAGGCGATCGAACAGGTCATCAAACCCGGGCGACTCGGCCAGATCGGCCTCGTCGAGATCGGAGTAGTTTCCGGGAACGGTGTCCGACCCAAAGGCGCGCTTGTGCCCGGCGACCGACGAGGCCATGCACAGACGCGAATTGGTGTCCACATTGGCCGAGCCAAGGAATCCCTTCATCAGCTTGTTGGCGACGTAATAGTCCTCGGTCAGCAATTGCCCGGAGAGATAGAGGGCGATGTTGTCGGGCCCATATTTCTCGCGGATGGCGCGCAATCCGGCCGCGACAGCATCCAGCGCCTCGTCCCACGAAACGCGCCGTCCGCCGATTTCGGGATAGAGCAGGCGCCCAT
>JBMUAP010000255.1:0-5238 GCA_049454155.1 Blastocatellia bacterium | reverse complement strand
CATCAGGCGAAAGCGAGAAGCTCTCGACATCGAGATCGAGGTTGATCTGACGTGGGGCTCCTCCCTGCAGATCGATACGCCAGAGCCTGGGGTTGCCGCTGCGGTCGGAGATGAAGAGGATTTCGCGGCCATCCGGCGTCCACTCAAGTCCAGTAATGGCCTTGCGATCGAAGGTGAGTTGGCGAGCCTCGCGGCGATCGAGCTGGACCACGTAGAGGTCACCTGAAAGGTTCTGACTCCAGCGGACAAACGCGATCATCCGACCGTCTGGCGAGAAACGGGCCCCATTCTCGAAGATACTCCCTCCAAGGGGATCATTTGTCACCGCTCTTCGTTCTTGACCTGTCACTGATTGAAGATAGATCACGGTCGGCATTCCACTGCCAGCACTGTCCGAAACGGCGAGAAATTTCCCGTCTGGTGACCAATCAAGTCCGTGCCAAACCTGGGCAATCCTGCGTTCTGCCGACCCATCAAGGGGTTTGATGATCAAATCATAGCGTTGTCGGGATTGTTCCGCCTCTCGCAGAAAGGCGAGTGAGCGACCATCAGGTGACCATCTTGGATAGAGTTCCCGTCGGGGACTGTTGGTCAGGAATTGGGGGGGGCCCCCCTCAATGCTCCGAATGCAGATTACGCTGCTATCATAGTCTCCACCATTGGAGGTGAAGGCCACTTGAGTCCCATCCGGGGACCACGCCGGAGAAATCTCAATCCCTTTCATCGCGACAAAGAGCCGACTCCGACCCAGGGGGGGGGCTTGTCGGTTTTCTGTCTGACCGTCTCTTTGCAGCAGCAATCCACCGCCTATCAAAAGACCCAAGACGATGAGCAGGAGCGGGACCGGCCACAGGCGAGAGATCGACTGGCTGAGTCGTGTCCCTCTGGACGAGGTTCGGGCTTCCAGCGGGTCCCTCTCTGCGGGGGGCTCACCCGAGTCGTGGTCTCCCTTCCCGACCATTCTGATTTCGGCACTGAAGAGATAGCCACCAGAAGAGGTGACAATCAAGTTCTGTTGATGGCCAGAGTCTCGAAGAGATCGGCGAAGATGGTAGATGTGCTGGGTCAGATTGCCCTCTTCGACAATCCGGTCTCCCCAGACCCGGCGCATGATCTCATCTTTCGAGACCACTTGCCCCGAACTCTCCACCAGTACCAGAAGAATATCGAAGGTCCGAGATTGAAGAGGAAGGACCTCCCCCCGATGCATCAGTTTACGAGCCGTTGGGTCGAGCCAAAACTCACAAGGCTCGCCAAACTCGAGGATGCCGTTTCTTTGGTTGATCATCGCATTATCACACCCTGCAAAAATGGAAAAGACAACTCAGCGGGCTGCTCTCCCCCGGTTCCTCCCCCTCTCGGACATTGCAGGTTTCTTCCATTAAGGGAGACCGGTTCGTCATCTTATTATCTCCAAACTTGATTTGAAAACGAATTCGAGACTTTCATCCGCTCCACTCCATTTATGGCCCCTATGGTCCAACAGAGGGACGAATTTTCACTCCTGGTCGCCAATTGAGCCAAAATTGAGCCGATTATTGAAGATTTTCGCCGCGGAGGCCTCCTAAAGTAACCATCTTGCGATCCATTGACGATTCGGGAAGGTGATCAAGAAAGCTGCTGATTGGAACCCGCAACAGGGCAAATCGCAGCGATCTCGACCACCTTTCGATTGTTGCACGGAAAATTGATCTGTGTGGAGTATTAGGTATGCGAAGCGGCGATGAAGTGACCAAGAAGAGCGCAGTTCGGAGAGGCTGGCTGACGTTGGTCTGGTTGTTGATCGTGGGGGCAGGGAGTGGCCTCTGGGGGTGGAGGGTAGCAGCCCTGTCAGGGGTGACCTACACCGTCAACAGCTTGGCAGACACTCCCGACGCCAACCCGGGCGATGGTCTCTGCGCCAATACCTCGGGGGCCTGCACACTTCGAGCCGCCATCACGGAGGCCAACGCCACGGCAGCCGCAGATACGATCAATTTCAGCGTTACCGGAGAGATTGCGATCCTCACTGCCCTCCCAGATCTGGAGCAAAGCGTGACCATCGAAGGGCCGGGAGCGAGAAACCTGACCATTCTGCGCCCACTGACCTATACATCGTGGGCTGACCCCCCTTTTGAACAAACCTTTCGCATCTTCAACATTCCTTCTTCCGGGTTGACCATCGGAATCCACAAACTGAAACTTCAGCACGGCTCCTCCTTCGGAATTGGCCATGGTGGGAACATCTTCAGCCGGAGCAGCTTGACGGTCACGGAATGCGAGTTTACCGACGGACTATCTGGGGCAGCAAGCACATTCGAAGGCGGAGGGGCGGCAATTGCCGTTGAGAACGCCAATGCAACAATCGAACGAAGCTATTTCACCGGTAACATCTGGAGAGGGAGTGACACAGTCAAAGAGACGATCGGTACGGTACTGCTGTTGGCGAGCAATGGGGGCACACCAACCTGGAACATTGTCAATTCAACCTTCATCAATAACGACTGGGGCATACCCGATACAGCTGTGGTCAATACGGGTGGGGGGGCCATACAAGTCGTCTCGTCCAATGGATCAAAGCCCGTCAACTATGTGACAAACAACACCTTCTGGAATGGGACAGAAGCTCCTCCCCTGGGTAGCCATACTCGCGGAGGAGGCAGTGAGAGCACAACCTATATCAAAAACTCCGTCTTCATCAACCATTGGCACGGCAATCGTTTCACTTCGACCGAGGACGGAGCCCTTCCAGAGAGAAACCAGATTCTTTCCGCAGGCTACAATCTGACAGACTATCAATATGTCCGCAATTCCCGGCTGGCTGACAATGAGTTCATGAACGCGACTGGAGATCAGCGTGTGGTTGGCTTAGGGGATTTTCTTCTTGGGGGAGTCGATGGAACGACCCCGGTTACAGTTCTCCGATTTCGACCTGGGAGCCCGGCACTCGACAAGGGAACAAGTGACGGAGCACCGGCGACGGATGCCCGGGGTGTCGCGCGGGGAGGATCCCAAGGGCCAGTCGATATTGGGGCCTATGAATCGCGACGCTATACGATTGCTCTCCAAGGTGGAGCCAATCAGGAAGCGACGATTGGAAGCAATTTCGGACAACCACTCTCGGTAACAGTGACGGCTAACGATCCCGCAGAGCCAATCAACGGAGGGGAGATCACCTTTGTCAGTCCTTCCAGCGGACCTGGACTGAACGTCCAGAGTCAAAAGGTCACAATCAGTGATGAATCGGCAACAATGAACGCAGCGACGGCGAACTTCATCGCCGGGAACTATGCAGTTACCGCGCAGGCCAATGGAGTTTCCAACGCCGTCAATTTCAATCTGACAAACACAAATGCGGCATTGGTTCAATCAATCAGCCGATCGGGAACAAATCCGACGAGCTCAGAGACGCTTGTTTACACGGTAACTTTCAGCGAAAGCGTAAGTGGTGTCACCACGAACAACTTTGAGGCCGTCGATATGATGGCGTTCGATCCCCCAACCGATATCGTAGTGACAGGGGTGACAGGTTCCGGCGCAACCCGACAGGTAACAGTCAATCGGGGGAGCGGAACGGGCATGATTGCACTCAACATGACCAACTCCACAGGAGTGACCGACGCCAACGGCGGAGGTGTCGTCAATGTCCCATACCAACAGATGCCGGGAGCTGGGTACTCGATTGCCCCCAAGGTTGCGTCAATCACGCGGGATGACGGGGCGGCCAATCCACCGACCTCTTCGACAGTTGTCTTCAAGGTAACGTTCAGCGAGCAGGTGAGCGGGGTAACGGCAGCACATTTTACCACGACGAGTGGCGCCTCGATCACTGGCGTTGCCGCGGTCGAGGAAGAGTCAAGCGGTGGCCTGCCCCCTGGCGGCCCGCCCGGGATGGGTGGGGGAGGCGCTCCGGCAAAGATCTGGAAGGTGACGGTCAATACGGGGACGGCGTCGACTGGCATTGGCATCAGTATGGTTAATGGAACTGGGGTGATCGACACAATGATGATCCCATTGACGGGACTACCGTTCACGACTGGGGAGACCTATTTCGTGCCTCCTCAGGTCGTCTCCATCGTCAGGGCCGGCACCAATCCCTCCAGCGGGAGCAGCTTGATCTTCACGGTAACATTCAACAAGAGTGTCAACGGAGGTTCGACGACCAATTACGGATTGTCAGCCGAAGCCAGAGGCACCAATGCGATGGTCACCAGTGTTACGGGGTCAGGCACGACACGTACCGTGACCGTCAACCCGGATACGGCATCCAGCACAATAAGTCTTCTCATGCTCAACTCGGATGGATTGACAGACGACGATGGAGCATCCGTAGGGGGCCTGCCTTTCACAACGGGGGAGGCCTACACAATCGCGCCACGGGTCCTTTCGATTGCACGTCCCTGCGAAGTCGATTTCCTCGGGATCCCTCAATGTGCGGAGGCAGAGGCAACCGGAAGTTCGGTCAGTTGGACGGTGACCTTCAACGAAAGTGTTACTGGGGGAACAACGAGCAACTTCGCCCTTGTCGGATCGAGTGTAGGCACCGCTGCGATCACAGGAATCTCTGGCAGTGGGGCCACCCGAACCGTCACGGCCAATCTGGGTACAGCGAGTGGGTCCGTCAGCCTGAGCATGATCGACGGCACAGGAATAGCCGATAACGATGGGCAGCCGATTGGGGGCTTGCCGTTCAGCACAGGGGAGGCTTTCACCATCTCCCCATATGTCATCTCGGTGGTACGAGCAGGAAACAGCCCATCAAGTTCAGCAACGGTCAGTTGGACAGTGACCTTCAGCAGTGCGATGACGGGAGGAGCAGCAAGCAACTTTGCGCTCACCGGGACGGGGGCGACGGGAGCGTCGATCACCAGTGTCACCGGCAGCGGGACAACGCGGACGGTCACAGCGAATGTCGGGACGGCGACGGCATCTCTGGGGCTGAGTGTCGTCGACTCAACCGGATTGGCCGATAGCAGTGCGCTTCCCCTTGGTCGACTCCCATTCAACACCGGCGAGGTCTTCTCCATTGCCCCGCGCGTCCTCTCGATCACCCGGGTGGGACCCAATCCCCCAACCGGGACAACGGTCGACTACTTGGTGACATTCAGCGAGAGCGTGACGGGAGGGGATGCGAGCAATTTTGGCCTTACGGGAGGGAGTCTCGGAACTGCAGCGGTCACCGGAGTGACGGGAACAGGCGCGACACGGACGGTCGCGGTCAACCTGGGAACGGCGCTTGGGACAATTGGATTGAGCATG
>JBMUAP010000254.1:0-5255 GCA_049454155.1 Blastocatellia bacterium | reverse complement strand
GGAGGGCTACCAGGCGACCACGCTCTCGTGGAGCCTCGACGAAGGGATCATCGCCCTGCGATTGCATCGTGATCCGTGCAACGAGATCGGGACGCAAACGATCGAGGACCTCGAGCGGTTCCTCGAAGCGCACGAGAAGCTGCAGGAGAAGGCGCACGCGCTGATCATCCGCAGCGAGCAGCGCGCGGGATTTTGTGCTGGAGCGGATCTGCGGGAACTCTATGCCGGGGCGAGCGCGATGGGATTCGCGAAGGCGGCCCCACAGGTCCGTGGGTTTCTGCGACGGATTCACCAAGTGATGAACGGTCTGGATGCCTCTCCCCTCGTGACGATCGCCGCTGTGCACCGAGTCACCTTCGGGGGGGGATTTGAGTTGGCCCTGGTCTGCGACCTGATCATCGCCGAGAAGATGGCGAGGTTCTGTTTTCCAGAGTTGCGGTTGGGGCTGGTTCCCGGCTTTGGGGGAATCCCAAGGCTCAAGCGGGATCTGGGCAATGCGGTTGTCCGGGATCTCCTCCTCACCGGTCGCAGCATCAACGCGACCCGGGCGCACACGGTCGGGCTGGTCAGTCAATTGGTTGGGGAGGGAGAAGCTCACCGCGTCGCCCGCTTGACTGCTGCACAACTGGGAAAGTTTGATCCGACGACCCGCCGAACCGCCAAACGGTTCATCAAGCCCATCCCCTACGCCGAACTGGAGGAGGAGATCGAGACCTTTTGCGACCTCTTCACCCGTCCAGCGGTCGAAGAAGGGCTTCGCCGATTCGTCGAAAGCACGGATGCGCAACCATACCTTCCCTGATCGTGGAGAGGAGGAGGTCGTCCCCCTCTGCGGTTGGGGAGGGTTGCCAAGTGGGCAACGCGGACTGCCCCTCGATCTGTGATCAACGGGACTGCTGACAGGAGTCTGAGATTTCATGAGCCAACAAAGAAGAGCGAAGATCACCGCGCTGGGGAGGTACGTACCGCCGCGGGTGGTGAGCAATGCCGAGATCGCCCAGATGGTCGAGACGAGCCACGAGTGGATTGTCGAGCGATCGGGGATTCACGAGCGGCGATGGGTCGAGCGGGGAGTCGGCAGTTCCGATCTGGCGGTCAAGGCCATCGAGCAACTGTTGGAGGCGCGCGGGATCAGTGCCGATGAGATCGAGTTGATCATCGTCGCCACCGTCACCCCCGACATGATGTTCCCCTCGACGGCCTGCCTGGTGCAACACAAGATCGGGGCGCACCACGCCTGGGGCTTCGACATTCTTGCCGCCTGCTCTTCCTTCCTCTACGCATTGACGACGGGCGCACAGTTCATCGAATCGGGTCGCCACCGCAAGGTGCTGGTCGTCGGTGCCGATGTCATGAGTTCGATCATCAACCCGGAGGATCGAACGACCCTCGTCCTCTTCGGGGACGGCGCCGGCGCGGTCCTCCTCGAACCGACGGAGGAGGGGGAGGAGACGGGCATCCTCGACTACCACCACGAGATCGATGGGAGCGGTGGAGTTCACCTCTATATGCCCGCCGGGGGGAGTCTGCGCCCCGCCTCGCATGAAACCGTCGATCAGAAGATGCACTACGTCCACCAAAGCGGACAGCAGGTCTTCAAGTTTGCTGTCCGGAAGATGGAGGAGCTGAGTACGGGGATGCTGGCTCGCCACGGGCTGCGCGGGGAGGACCTCGGGTGCTTCATTGCCCACCAGGCCAATCTGCGGATCATCGACTCGACGGCCGGAAAGATCGGACTGCCCCCCGAAAAGGTGATCAAGAACATCCACAAGTACGGAAATACCACCGCGGCGACGATCCCCCTGGCCATCGGAGACGCCATCGACGAGGGCAAGCTCAAGAAAGGGGACTTGGTTCTCTTCGCGGCGGTGGGGGCAGGCTTCACCTCCGGCACGGTCCTGGCGCGGTGGGCCATCTGATCGTCCGGAGATCTCTGGCTCCGGGACAAGCCCGACTTCTCCCGGGCAAGTGAATGAGAGAGAGTGGAGAGACGAAAGGAGCAGCAGATGCGTACGCTCGAACAGACTGTCGACGAGATCCTGTCATTGGCCGCGACCCACTTCCGGGTCGAACGAGCCGGCCTCTCGGCGACCGACGACTTCTTCAAAAAACTTGGGATCAATAGTTTGCAGGCACTCGACCTGCTGACCCGGCTGGAGAACCACTTCCAGGTGGAGCTTCCCGATTACGAGGTCCAAGGGGGGAGTGATTTCCAGACCCTGGCGGAGCGGATTCAGCGTCGGCTCTGAGGCAGGAGGGGAAAGAGGGAGAGACGAAGATGGCTCAAAACCCACCCAAGACCGGAATCGGGATGATCGATCTGTCGCGGCAAGAATCCCTGGGATCGGCACTGCAAGCGGCCTGCGATCGATTTGCGGAAGAGACCTGCCTGATCGAAGCCGATCGGGAACGAGAGAACCACCGGTTGACCTACGGCCAATTCCGGGAAGCGACGCGAGGCTTGGCCGGGTTTCTCGCCGAGGAGGGGATCGGGGCTGGAGGGCGGGCGGCCATCGTCATGACCAACCAGTCAAAATGGTTGGTAGCGGCGGCAGCCATCTTCCACCGGGGCGGCGTGCTGGTTCCGGTCGACTACAAATTGACCGCGGACGAGCAGGTGGCGATCCTTGCGCACAGCCGGGCCGAGGTCTTGGTCACCGAGTACCCCTTCTGGCGGGCGATGGTGCAGTCGGCCACCTATCGCGCGCAGCGGGAGGCAGGAACGCTCGCCTTGCGGCGTGTGATCCTCACGGAGGTGCCCCGGGATGAGGATCTGGCGGGCGCGATCCCCTGGGAATCGGCCTTGGCGCAGGGGCAGGCAGGAGCGGAGGAGAAGCGCGCGCTGGTCAGACGGCAACGTTCGGACTGGGCCTGTATCGTCTACTCTTCGGGTACGGGGGGGCAGCCCAAGGGCTGCGTCATGACCCACGACAACTACCTCGAGCAGTGCCTCTCGCTGACCTCGCTCTATGCCTTCTGGCCAGGGGTGCGGTACCTCAGCATTCTGCCGACCAACCACGCGATCGACTTCATGGTCGGCTTCATTGGGCCCTTCGTCTGTGGCGCGACGGTGGTTCACCTTCGGACGCTGCGGCCGGAATATGTGCGGGAGGCCTTTTCCCGATTCCAGATCACCTATGTCGCGCTCGTTCCCCTGATTCTGCGTAATTTGCAGATCGGCTTGGAGAAGCGGTTTGCGGAGCTGCCACCGGCCAAGCGGGCGATCTTTGGTCTGCTGCGCGGGATCAATCGACGCTTGACGGTGAAGCGACCCAATCTGGAGTTGAGCCGACGGTTGCTCCGGCAGGTCCACGAGGCCTTTGGCGGAGAGTTGCGGGCGATCTTTACGGGCGGAGCGTTCTCCGATCCCGCGATGCTCCAGTTCTTCTACGACCTCGGCATTCAGGTCGGGAATGGGTACGGTCTGACCGAGGCAGGAACAGCCCTGACCCTCAACGACTTTGCGCCCTTCCGGGCCGACACCGTCGGGCGCCCGCTACCGGGTGTCGAGCTGCGCATCGATCGTCCCGATGCCGAGGGGATCGGACAGGTCGTCGTGCGTGGGCGCACGGTAATGTCCCATTACCTCGACGATCCCGAGCTGACCGCCGAGACGATCGTCGACGGCTGGTTGCAGACGGGGGATCTCGGGCGAATCGACGCGATGGGCCACCTTCAACTCTTCGGCCGGATGAAGAACATGATTGTCACCGAAGAGGGCAAGAACGTCTATCCCGAAGACATCGAGAGCGCCTTCGAGGGGCTCCCCGTCAAAGAGTTCTGCGTCTTTGCCGCGAACTACATTTGGCCGGAACGCTCGATGATGGGAGAGAAGCTGGTGATCGTCGTCCACCCGGAACCAGGAGAGGCATTGACGCCAGCACTGATCGCCGAGATTGCCCAACGCAACCGTCGACTGCTCAATTTCAAGCGGGTGAGCGGGCTGGTCAGTTGGGAGGAGGACTTTCCGCGCACCGCCTCGATGAAGATCAAGCGCGGCGTCTTGGCCGAGCAGATTCGCCGGCGATCCGAGCGGGAGGAGGCGATCCGCCCCCTCGACTGATCGGGAAGAAGGGGGAGCGGAGGACAGAGCGTCATGAACGAGACCTATTTGGCGATCGTCAATCCAGCGGCAGGGTTCGGCAAATGCGGCAAGTTGCTGGGTCCCGCTCTCGAGCGGCTGCGACAGGCCGGCATTCGCTTCGAGGTGGCCATGACCGAACGCGCGGGCCACGCAACGATCCTGGCCCGGGAGGCGTTCCAGGCGGGCGTTCGCCGGTTCATCGCGGTGGGCGGTGATGGAACAGCCTTCGAGATGGTCAATGGACTCTTTCCTGACGCGGAGGGGGCCGAGGATCCTCCCTGGCTGGGATTTCTTCCCCTCGGAACGGGAAACTCTTTCCTGCGTGACTTCACCGATCGGGGCGCCGAGGACGCACTGCAAGCCCTCATCGAAACGCGGACGCGCCCCTGCGATGTGATTCGGCTGCACCACACAACCGGCGTCATTCACTATATCAACATCCTCAGTTTCGGGTTTGTCGCCGACGTCTGTACGCTCGCCAATCGGCGGTTCAAGCCATTGGGAGCGGCTGGCTACGGCTTGGCGGTAGTCCTCTGCCTGGCCAACTTTCACAAGCAGGTGATTCCCCTGCGACTGGATGGAGTCTGGGAAGAGACGCCACCGGCGACTGCCCTGCTGATCTTCAACAACAGCAAATTCACGGGAGGCCACATGATGCTGGCCCCGAATGCGGAGATCGGGGATGGACAGATCGAGATCGTCCGGTGGTCGGCCGACCGCTTCGATTTTATCCGCCATTTCCCGAAGTGTTACGACGGTTCGCACGTCCGCCATCCGCTGGTCTGGCAGGGTCGCGCGGCGCGCATCGAGATCGACCTTCCGGAGCCGACCGATATCATGATCGACGGTGAGGTGATGACGGTGCAGTGCCAATCGCTCGAGGTGCTACCCGCCGCCTTGCGCGTCGTCATTTGACGAGGTCCCGGCTGGCCTTGCTCCGGACTGGAGAGCCCCCCATGAGCTTGAGACAGATCGAATCGGACATTCGCTTCCATCCGGCGCACCGCTGGGAGAGCCTCTCCCTCATCCGGAAAGCGTACCATGTCGGCCGGACCCTCCTCCGCTGGTTGCTCTGCATTCTCTTCTTCTTTCCGGGCTGCAGCGCCCTGGTCCTGATGGGAGTCGTCATCGACCCGCGGCGAAACGACAGGCCGCAGCGCTGGCTCTTCCG